>CAJTZH010000044.1 GCA_910584325.1 uncultured Lachnospiraceae bacterium
TGTAACCTTGCGGTGGTTCACCTTTTCACTTTTCGGGAAAGTCTTATCCCATTCCTTGGTTAGCTCCAGTTTTACAGTATTTTTCATTTTATAATACCTCTCTTTCTTTTCATCATTTTTTGGTTATCGCTTTTCTTTTTCCATACACCATACTAAAAAATCAAGACAGTCAACCCTTCCCTGACTTTCATGCAGATTATCCATCAGACTGCAGCGGTGCTTTTGCAGCGTTTTAATGGCATCCTGAACCTGACCGTTGCCATACAGCCTACAGACCTCTTCAATAATTTGTGAGCCACATCCTGCATCCTTAAGATTTTGAATTAAATCATCCGTATGACCGCCTCCCTTCCTGCTATGTCTGTATTATATCCTCTTGATTTTCATTTCGCTAATTGCTATAATTTATATCATGATATGAATTTTAGGAATATCACAGGAGGACAATATGGAACTGCGAACCATGAGATACTTCCTTGCAGTGGCAAGGGAGGAAAATATGACCCGTGCGGCAGAGTTGCTCCACGTTACCCAGCCTACACTTTCCAAACAGTTAAAGGTGCTTGAAGACGAGCTTGGGAAAAAACTGTTCACGCGCCACAGTTTCAGCATACAGCTTACGGAAGAAGGGATGTTACTGCGGAAACGGGCAGAGGATCTGGTAAAAATGGCCGATAAGATTACAACGGAATTTCTTGCCCTGGACGATACTCTTGGGGGCGATGTTTACTTTGGTATGGCGGAATCTTACCAGATCAGGCATCTCGCCTCCGCAATCAGGCAATTTAAAAATACCTTTTCTGATATGCGTTACCATATTACAAGCGGCGATACAGAGCAGGTCACGGAAAAGCTGGATAAAGGCGTAATCGATTTCGCTGTCCTGGCCGAAGAACCAAATACCGCAAAATATCATTTCCTTGCCTTTCCCGAAGCCGATCTATGGGGCGTCGTCATGAAAGCGGACTCTCCCCTGGCAGACAAGCAGACTGTCTGTGCCGATGACCTGGCCGGACTCCCGCTCTTTTGCTCGGAGCAGGGCTGGAACCATGATATCTCCAGATGGTGCGGAAATAAACTGGATGAGCTGCATCTCGAAGGGTCTTTCCGCCTGTCCTATAACGGCTCTTTATTTGTAAAGGAAGGGCTCGGATATCTCCTGACTTTTCAGCATCTCATTGATACAAGTCCCGGCAGCGGACTTGTTTTCCGCCCACTATCACCAATTCTGGAAACAAAGATTTATCTGATTTGGAAAAAATATCAGATATTTACTCCCGTGGCACAACTGCTGCTGGAAGAATTAAAAAAAGTATGCGCCAATCAATAAATATGAACACTCAGAGGTGAAAAAATGCCTGAATTACCGGAAGTTGAAACAATAAAAAGAGTCCTTGAACCACAGATTCAAGGTCTTACGATTATGAACGTAACCGTAAAACGCCCGGAAGTCGTTGCTTACCCGTTTGCCGATGCATTTTGCAGGCTGCTTACAGGACAGACGATTTCCCATATGACGCGCCGCGGAAAATTTTTAAGTATTGTGCTTGACAGTGAGGACCGTATCCTTGTGCACCTGCGGATGACCGGCTGTCTTTTACTTACCCCAAAAGACTTTGCGGCAGAAAAACATACTCATATTATTTTGAGTCTTAGCAACAACATGGAGTTACGATTCTCCGACACACGCCGTTTCGGACGTTTCTGGCTGCTTCAAAAAGGCGAAACCGATAGTTACAGTGGAATTGCTAAATTAGGTGCGGAGCCGTTTGACGCTGCATTGACAGCACAATATCTGAGCTCGCATTTGGGAAGCCGAAAGAAAACAATTAAAGAATGCCTGTTGGAACAAACGACCATTGCCGGAATCGGCAATATTTACGCGGACGAGATTTTATTTACGGCGGGTATTTATCCTGCCCGTCCGGCAAACAGTCTGGAATCTGCCGATTGGCAACGCCTTGCCGAACTGATTCCCAAACGTCTCACTTATTTTATCGAAAAAAATCAAATTACGGCGCAAGATTACCTAAAAACCAAAGGAAAAGACTATCGTAACACGCCGTTTTTGCAGGTTTACGGACACGCGGGCAAACCATGTCCCGTCTGCAAAGAAACTCTCTGCCGTATGGTTATCGGCGGCAGAAGCAGCGTGTACTGCCCGTCCTGTCAGCATGATTTTCGCGCCAGTCCTTAACCTGATATTTGCAAAATAAAACCTATTGTCTCAGAATCAGACGGCATTATTTTTACACATAATAACTCCCTGTATCATCCATCACTGTCTGTCCGGCGCAAAACTGGTCTAATTAACAAACAATCCACCTTTTGGCAATTTATCATAAATCTGCGCAAATAGTTTTATTTTATCCTCATTTTCCAAATGAGGAATTGACAACGCCGGAACAATGACGTCAAACTCTCCGGCAGGAAGTCTGGCAGAATGGTCCGATATCTCATAGGATATATTTTTAATACTTACAAATCTCTTTCGTGCAACATTTAACATATCATTGGCTATATTAACAAGTACATATTCCGAAGCCGAACAATGCTGATACCAGAAATATGATAGCAGACCTGTTCCCGCTCCCAAGTCTAAAATCCGCTTTGGCGTTTCTATGTTAGATACAATAAATTTTTTGCGGTTTGCATCGTATTGGTCTGCTATGAGTCTGAATGGTTACGGGCAATCTCCTTTGTTTTTAAGGGTAAATCTTTATGTTTTTCTATTTAAAATGTGCTATGCATACGAAAAGTACGCATAAATTACTTTTTAAAATGCCGTCAGCTTCTTCAAAAGCTGTGACCGCAGATATTCATACCGCAGCCTTTTTTCTTCCTTGGCAAAGTGTGTCTCCCTGAACTGTTCCGGACAGTTGCTGTAATTCAGAACTTCATCCCCGAACTGCTCACTGGTCAGGTCAAACACACATCCATTTACCACATTGAAGCAGTGATAGTTTCCACCGGGTCTTAATATACCGTAGACCTTACCGCCGAATAAGTCCTGCATCAAAAACGCTGTGATTGAACACTGCCCAAGTGTAGGATTACAGACACTCCACTCGTCCCTCATCCTCGGTGCACAGGTGTCGGCACACCAGATATCAGAGAGGATATCGTAATAGTTCCTCGGTGTCAGACCATTGGCATCCTTTATATCAGCTGTTTCCCATCCATAAAATTTATATTCCTTCATTTGCCATACCCTTCCTCTACATAATTTCTGTACCATTCAACGTTACAGGATTATCACAATGAATACTCTTTTCCTTTAATATCATCCAATCATGCTTTTTAAGCTGTACTGGTTTTTTACACTGAACCACGTTCAAATCCACAATAACACAAACTTGTAGTTTCTTCAAGATGGTGTTATCCATGTTAAAAAATTATGAATCCAAATAAAATTTCTACAACCTCGTTTTTATACACTCTTTATTTATCGCATATGAATATGATACAATAATCATAAAATACCCAAAAAGAAAGGACCTTAACCCATGAACTCATCAAACGACCTGCACCAAGCTCTGCGCGCAATCGACCGCAAAAGCTACCCTGCCTATAAATCCTTATCAGGCGCCTATCAGTTTAAAAACTTCTGCCTGTTTATCGACCATGTACAGGGGGACCCCTTCGCGTCCCCTTCCGCGCTGCATGTAGAAATTTTGCACAAAGCAGCCGGATTTCCCAAAGAATACTATCAGACGGACTGTACCCGCACCGCGCTGTCAGACTTTCTCGTAAGACAGCTTGCAGACAGGTTTAAGGATTTTAATTTCAAAGCGAAAGGTTCCGGCAAAAGCGGTCTTATATCCGTGACCCGGTGCGGTCAGGAAGTTCTCTGCCGCAGCGCCTGCGAGATTACCGACGAAAAAATCATCGCGCGGTTCCATGTAGGATTTCCGGCGTTTGGACGAACCATCAACGCCGGGGAGCTGGAAAAAATTATCTTTGATTTCCTGCCCCGCTGCGTGGAAGACAGCCTGTTTTACAGCAATCTGGATAAGAAAAAAGTAGAAAACGCCATCTTTCTGGCAGAAGACCAGAAAGCCCTGCGGGAACTTCTTCAGAAAGAAAACCTGTGCGCTTTTGTGGCAAACGGCTCCGTTCTTCCGAGAAGAAGCGGAGTTTCCGATATGCCGATGAAAGACAGTATTCCCTTTACCGCTCCTTCCACACTGGAGCGTAGTTTCACGCTGCCGCACAAGGGACAGATTAGCGGCATGGCGATTCCGCAGGGCATTACGCTTATCGTAGGCGGCGGATACCACGGTAAATCCACGCTGCTGGAAGCGTTGCAAAACGGCATCTACAACCATATCACAGGAGACGGACGGGAATATGTGGTGACGGACGATACGGCAGTCAAACTGCGCGCCGAGGATGGACGGAGTATCCGCGACGTCGATATCTCACTGTTTATCAACGACCTGCCAAACAAAAAAGATACGACCTCATTTTCCACGCCCGACGCCAGCGGCAGCACCTCGCAGGCAGCCGCCGTTGTGGAACATATGGAAGCCGGCTCCCGTCTGTTTCTCATCGACGAGGACACGTCGGCAACTAATTTCATGGTACGGGACGAGCTGATGCAGAAGGTCATCAGCCGCGAAAAAGAGCCTATCACGCCGTTCCTTTCGCGAGTGCGCGGTCTCTATGAAGAAGCAGGAATTTCCACAATTCTTGTTGCGGGCAGTTCCGGCGCGTTCTTCTACAAAGCCGATACCATTATACAAATGGACTGCTACAAACCGGTTGACATTACAGCGTCCGTAAAAGAACTCTGCGGACAGATTCCTGCCGGACAAGATGCCAAGCATGCCGCACCGGACTTTAAAATGCCTGCGTATAACCGGGTATTTACGTCCTATCAACGCAATACAAAAGGAAAAAAAGACTATTACGGACGAGAACGCAGCGAACATGCAGTCCGTAATGAGCGCATGAAAATAAAGACATTTGGACGGGATTCTTTTTCTCTGGATAAAGAAACCGTTGATTTACGATATGTGGAACAGATTGTTGACGCGGAACAGACAACGGCGCTTGCCTATCTGCTCCGTTACGGACTGGAAGAAATCATAGACGGCAGGCACACCGTACAGCAGATTGCCGATTTCATTTATACAACGCTTACCAAACAGGGATGGGCACCGTTTTGCGGCTCCTACATTCCGTGCGGGCTGACAAAACCAAGAAAACAGGAACTGTTCGCCTGCTTAAACCGCTTCCGGGGATAGCCGCATATGCGGCTGTCTCTTACTCACGGATACTACTCTATATCCTTTGCCGGGCTTTACACAAACCACTTCACCATGTTCTTTGGAACCAAAAACGGTACTGTTCCTCGTCCAAATCATAAAGCGCGCGAATCACTGTTTCCTGTAAAATTTCGTGCGGCTTTCCCTGGCAGAAAATTCCGCTTTCTTTCACACCGACAACATAATCCGCAACCTTTTTTACAAGCTCCACTTCATGAAGAGAAAGCAGCACCGTCACCTGATTTTCTGCCGCCAGCTTTTTCAGCAAATGCAATAGTTCCGCTTTATAACGGATATCCAAATAAGACGTCGGTTCATCCAGAATCAAAACCGGCGTCTCCTGACAAATGGCTCTCGCAAGAAGCAGACGCTGTTTTTGCCCGTCGCTCAACGCGTTAAAATCGCTTTCTGCCAAATCTGCGACGCCGGAAAGCGTCATGGCACGCTCTACCGCCTCCTTATCTCGTTCCGATAACATTCCAAAATTTCCCGTATACGGATACCTTCCTGCCGCCACCACATCCCAGCCCGTCATCAGTTCCGCTTTCACCCGTTCGGTCCAGACAACCGCTGCTTTCTTTGCAAGCTCCCTGCCGCTTAATTCCTTGATACTGTCTTTATCGATATACGTTACGCCGGCAATCTCTTTTAAATTCCCGGTAATCGTTTTCAGAATCGTCGATTTTCCTGAACCATTCGGACCAATCAGGGCGGTAATTTCACCTCTGTGCAATTTTAACTGAATGTCCTTCAATAAAATTTCATCATTGTAACCTACCGCGAGATTTTTTGTTTGTACAATTGGCTCCATTCCATCACCCCATTCTGCCGTTTTTAAACAACATGACAATTACGACCGGCGCGCCCAAAAGCGCAGTCACGGAACTAATGTTTAACATTGCCGGGGCAAATGCAGTTCTTGCAATCAAATCACATCCGAGACAAAAAACGGCGCCCCCCACAAAGCAGGCTGGTACAACCAAAAGAGGCTTTGACGTCTTCATCAACAGTTTCACGATATGCGGAACGGCAATTCCCACAAACGAAACGGGTCCCGCAAACGCGGTCACACATGCTGCCAGGAGACTTGCCATAACAATGATGACAACCCGAAACAGCCGGATATTCACACCTACGCTTTTTGCGTATAACTCTCCCATCTGATACGCACCGATAGGCTTTGATAACAAAAATACAAGCACAAAGCAGAGCAGAACAACAATGCTCATCACTTTAACGTTATCCCACGACATTCCCGAAAAACTGCCCAACGACCAGCTTTTCAGATTCGCGACATCATTTTCATCGGCAAATGTTATCAAAAAATCCGTGGCCGCCGAACAGATATAACCAATCATAACGCCGCCTACAATCAGCATCGACGCCCTGCTGACTCTCGCGGATAACATCAGGATAAAACACATGGATAACAGCGCGCCGCAAAAAGCAGCTCCGATAAGAAGCAGTGAAGACGACGTATTGTGCTTCCCGATTACAAATATCATAACCAACGCAACCGTCAGTTCCGCTCCCGAAGAAATACCCAGAATATACGGTCCCGCAATCGGATTGTTAAAAAATGTCTGTATTAAAAAACCGGAAAGCGCAAGTCCTCCTCCCAGAACAGCCGCCGTACAGAGCCTTGGAAGTCTGATTTTCCACAAAATGTTATACATCGTCTCGTTTTCCTGCGCTCCTATAAGGACTTGAAATGTATCAAGCGGACTGACCGAAACGCTTCCCACATTGACATTTAAAAAAACAAGCAGAAGCAATGACGCCGTCAATCCTGCAAATGTCATGACAATTCTGGTATGTTTCATCGCTCCTGCCTCCCGTTTCTACTGTAATTTCGTTAAAAAATCTAATTCTGTTACCGTGTTTTCCTCATCCGCAAAAATCGTATGCAGATTATCTATCATAACGCCAAGATGGAGTGTTTCCTGATAGAGATTCTTATTGGTACACCATACATTTTGATTCTGCACCGCCTTGCAGTCCGCAAGCAGCGGATTTTTCACAACCAGTTCCTCAATACTGTTTATTTCTCCCGCAATGCTGCTGTTATAAATAATAAAATCCGCGTCCTTGATATTGGCGTAAAATGTCTCCATTTCCAGCGTCAGCGTGGAACTTCCCTCATTTTGCGACGCGTCGCCGCCAAAGAGATACGTTCCCCCCGCAAGCTCTATCATTTTGGCGATATAATCTCCCGACTTTCTCGTCACTGCCATTCCCTTCGAATTAATATAAAAAAATGCCGCTGTTTTTCCGCATTTCTCCTGACTTTCCACCGTTTTCAAATATGCCGTCTGCTCCTCGAATAACTTGTCGGCGGCTTCTTCTTTTCCCAATAACACGCCGTACAACTTAATCCATTCTCCCCTCCCGAGCGGATGCTCTTCCTGGCTTGAACAATCCACAAGAACAGGGATTCCCAGCTCTTCCAGCTTTTCTTTTACTTCCGGCGCATAAGAAATCATCGCCGATTCCACTGCCAATTCACAGTTCTTCGTCATTATCAGTTCGTAATCCGGTTCATCATATTTTCCCACATAGACAATCCTTCCGTCCTCAACAGCCTTTTTCGCATTTTCAATATACCAGCCTTCCGCTTTTGTACCTGTCATGCTGATTGCCGAAATGCCGTCCAGCGCGTCAAACAGATTCATCGCCGGCGTTGCCTCCAGATAAATATTGGAAATCGGCTGTTTTAAAACCGTTACCGGTATTTCTTCGCCGCTTTCTTTATCCGGAACAATCAACTCCCGCGGTACTTCCATATCTTTAGGAACTACCAGAAAATGTGTGCCGTCCGAAATCGTAATCAACGCATATCCGCCTTCATAGTAATCTACCAAAAACTCTTTCGCATACTCTAATTCCATAGAATGTGAATACTTCAGTCCCTGGGTCTGTGAAGACGCCTCTGTGGAAATAGTCTGCTCCGTCTGCTGACTGTTCTGTTCATTGTGCTGTTTGCCCTGACCTTCTTTGCCTGCCGTCTGACACCCTGCGGCGCAAACCGTAAATGCCGCCGTTAAAAGTGCCGTCACGCCCCTCATTAACCATCGTCTTTCGAATTTCATACTTACAATTTCCTCCTAAATAAAAATCCTCTTCATGCCAATCATAGAATACGCAGTATTCATGATACGTCACGAGAAGAGGACACCAAAAACACGAATGAAACCAGCGTCTCATCCGCTTATTGTACTACCAGTTACTCGTGGCATGAACCGGACAGATAAATCTTGTACCATATTCTGTCCTAAAAATTCCGTACCGAACCCAGGCAGGTCTCCTGACTTGCTTCTCAACACGCATAACGCCTTCCCAATCGCTCAGTGGCATCCTGTTACACGCTAAAAGCTTACAGTGACGAGTTCGTACAGGATTTGCACCTGTTTCCCTTTTCACCGGAACCAAAGCATCCGCTTCGTCCGGCACCTGTTTCGCTATTTAATTTTCTTTCACTAATCTATCATACCTTTTAACCTTTGTCTACCTGTTTTTTCCAAACAGCATGGCGGCTCTTTCTTTTATCAGCTCTTTCGTCAGTTCCTCGATTGTCCATTCTTCATTTGTCGGAGTGACAACCGCCTTTAACGAAACCGGCTCGATTCCCGCCGTCTTATATGCCGCGAGAAACTCATCCAGCTTAGTTTTTGTAAGATTGGAAAAAAGCAAAATCTCCGGGCTATCTTCACCCTCCGTTTGCGCGCCGTCTGATATAAAATCTCCCCCAAGCGGCATCAAACCGTTTTCTATGTTTGATGTTATTTCTTTTATGGTTCTGAATCTGTCGCGCTCCATCAGCCTGATATAACGAATCCCAAGACCGCCGCACAGATTTTCAATTAACAGAGATTTACCGTCTCCTAATCCCACAGTATATATAAATGGTTCCTTTCGAAGCACTTTCAAACTCATTCTCTACTCACTTTCTCGATTAATATATTCTATCATGCCAGCCGCGATGCCGTATGCCATTTTTGACTGATATTCCGAATCTGTAAGTTTCCCCGCATCCTGCCTGTTGCTTAAATATCCTGTCTCCACAAGAACAGCCGGCATATCCGTCTCCCGGATGACAACATAGTCATTTTCCCGCACATGCATATCATTGGCATCGGTTATGGCAAGTATCTGATTGTGCACCATCGTCGCAAGCCGTTCTCCGCTTGCCGAATTTTCCATATAGTAAGTTTCCACTCCCGAAATATCCGTCCGCTCTTCCAGATAATTACAGTGGACGCTCACAAACAA
This sequence comes from uncultured Lachnospiraceae bacterium, assembly GCA_910584325.1. Taxonomy (GTDB): domain Bacteria; phylum Bacillota; class Clostridia; order Lachnospirales; family Lachnospiraceae; genus MGBC120314. The sequence goes on from CAJTZH010000044.1 coordinate 9,540, forward strand.
GTCCACGCCGGCATTATTTGCCAGCTCGGCGCGTTCGTACTTATCGATAAATGTATCGTCTTCTCTTGACAAAATCACCGTCACACCGGCACCCTCCAGATAGGCTTTCACCAGTTTCGCAATTTTTAGCGTAATATCTTTTTCGTCCGCCGTCCCCGAAGAAGTTCCCGGGTCTTTTCCACCATGCCCCGCGTCAACCATAACGGAAACCTTTTTTGTGACTTTCGGAAGCTGCTGCGATGCGTCTGTCTGCCACTCACTGTCCTGTTTCACCCACGCTTCCTTCGTCTCCTCTTTGTCGTCTGCGTTTCCCTGCGGCAGAAACTGCGCTTTCAGCGCGAATATCAGCGCCAGTACTACCACAAGTAAAGCGCCGATTACAAGTCCCCTCAGTACATATGCCAGTAAAAGGCGTTTTCCCCTCTTTCTAACCGTTCTTTTTCTACTCATATGTCCTCCCCGAAGCCGCGTACCTCCCCAGGTACCCGCTCCCTTATTAATTGTACTATGTTATGAAATACTGCGTATCTACAACCGCTTTATATCATTTCCCCCAAAATCGCAATTTTCGTACTATTAAGCCGTTTCTCAAACTGTTCAAAAAAATCTGCGTCCCTCTCAAAAGACGTGACGTAAAAATTTTGCAAAATCAGCATATTTACCGTCCTTGCCCGTTGTCCATCCTCCTGTCTTGCGACATATTCCGTCAATTCTTTGATAAAGTAATGCCATTTACAGATATACGCCTCATACTTTGCCGTCTCGGGCGTATCCAGCCAGTTCTTTATCTTAACCTTGGATGGATTTTGAAACCGGCACTGATTTGTCTGCAAAAAATAAGAAAAACTGCCGTTCTCATAGATTCTGCCCAGCGGAAACAGCCGGCAGATACCCGGACGATGTGAATGAATCCTGCACCGTCCCTCCTGATTTAGAAAACCGCACGCTCCGCCCTTACCCGCCATCGCAATATGCGGCAATATGATACCGTCATACACCGACAACGCTATCAATCCCTCCTGTAGCAGCGCCTCAAACGATTTCCCACACCCATTGGTCATGCGGACAATATCATACGGGTCAAGCACAATGGTATCGTCCATTCCACGGCAGCAGTCTGAACATCCCTCGCATCCCGCACACCCTGCCTTTACCATATCATTCAAACCATACCGTCTTCCGTCGGAAATGTCCTCAAACGTGCCCTCCCGTCTCATGAAATTACTACCCCTTTCCGAGAGTTTGTATTCTACAATCAGTCTATCATGAATGCTTTGCATTCTATGATTAGTATATTGTGAATGCTCTGCATTCTACAATTAGTATACCATAGGTTTAGTGCAATTTCATTCCCAATTTTCCACAGATAAAATAAAAAATCAAAACCCAGCCATATTTCACCAGCCAGCCATCCGCTCCCACACTATAAACAACCAGCCCGGATAACAGAAAAACCAAGCTTATCTCAATTAAAAAAATCACCAGCGCAAACGTGCTTTCTCCTTCATTATCTATGCAGAAAAGACGACAGATTACCAAAAGCGCAATCGGATTCATAAAAAAGTAGAATACAAGCAATGTAAACTCATTGTGACTAAAGAAAATTCTTGGCGCAAAAAAATTCCACAGAATAATAAAAACAGAATAACGGATAAGACAGCTTTTGAGACGCTGCGTCTGCTCTTCGGTCAGGTCGGTATGGATGTGGATGTGGATTTTATTCTTATTTTTGTTAAAAAACATTCATCTTCCCCCTTTTCATGATATACATATACGCGTCCTCAAGCCTTGGCGTTACCGGTACTCCAATCCTTTCCCCTGTCAGAATCCTCGCCGTCTTTTTTCCCTCTTTGATGTATTCCTGCACAATAAACGCCGTATCTTGAAACTCTGTATCGTCATAATCCTGCACTTCCTTTACAATACCGTCAACGGCGTTAATTAATTCCTCCACTGTGTCATTCGCGGCAATTTTCCCATCTTTCATAACAATAATTTTATCGCACAAAACTTCTATCTCTTCCACAATATGCGTAGAAATTAAAACCGTTTTATTTTTTTCAAACTGCAACATTAATCGCTTAAATTTAATACGCTCCTCCGGGTCCAATCCTGCCGTCGGCTCGTCCATAATCAGCAAATCGGGGTTGCCTAAAACTGCCTGCGCAATCCCAAGCCTCCTGACCATACCTCCCGACAATTCACCGCACTTTTTCTTCACATAATCCGTCATGCCGGCAAATTCAAGACAACGGTGTATTTCTTCCTTTTCCTCTTTCTTCGGGAGTTTTTTAAGTCTCGCGAAATACTCCATCATCTCATAAACCGTCATTTCCGCAAACCCTGAAAAATGCTGCGGCAGATACCCGATTCTGTTTTCCTTTTTTGCCTTCGATACTGTTTTTCCGTCAATCAGTATTTTCCCCTTATAATCATCATACAACTCCGTAATACAGCGCATCAGCGTTGTTTTTCCCGCCCCGTTTGGTCCGAGGATTCCGTAAATTCCCTCATTTAATGTTAAATCCAGATTCTCAAGAACTGCTTTTTTCTTAAATTTCTTGGTAAGCTGTTTTATCTCAATCATATCCATACCTCCCCGTCAATAATAATCACAGTAAGCGTCATTTAATATACTTCCTAATATGTACGCAATCACCGTAACCGCAATATATGGCAGCAGGCGCACAAAAAATTCCGCCTCAATATACCATATTCCAACAGAGGTGTACGCCATAGAATTGCCAAAAACATATGCCGCATCCGGCATCAGTGAATACAGCATATAGATAATTAACGCCATATAAGGTATTATCGTGGAATGTGTTAAATAGATCAGAAAATAGCACACTCCTCCAAACATATAAATAAACACCATCATCTGCAAAATCAATGAAACCATATATTCCGAATCCGCAAAATAATCCGCAATGACATATACAACCGCTGTCATCAGAAAATAAACGGTACTTAAAACAAGCGTCTCTTCCAGCTTATTCCGACTGTTCAGATAATAAATTTCCCGCCCCTCATCTTCCATATAACTCTTAAAATAATAGACAATCCACCATATCGCGCCGACAGGAACAATATAATTGCCGGCATAATAAAACGCATCGTCTATCAGATAACCGATTGCGTGCATCCAATAAATGCAAAGCGGCAGCAGCACCCATACCAGGAAAACCGGTACCAGTGAAGCCACTCCCACACTTTTTAACTTTTTATAAATATAAATATATCTCATCATTGTTCTCCCTGCCGGTTCTGACACGGATAAGGAATCTTTCCCTCAAGCTCCTCATATTTAAGCCTGCCTTCCAAACCCAGAAACTGCCCCACAATACAATCATCCATATAAAATGCCGTATTCATATCAGTGACTCCAAACATTGGAATGATATACCAGTCCTTCCCCCGAATGTCATATCCGGCTTCCGAATACAGCTCCTGCAGTTGATAGAAACAATCAACAATTTCTTCCCTTGAATATCCAAGTCTCGGGTACACAATCCTTGACTGTTCTACATGAAATTCCTCCAGGCAAAGTCCCCAGAATAAAAGACAGCCCTGCGCCGTTCCCGCAAAACAATTTGTGCCGACCGTCTCCAGATTCGAAACGACATTTCTCCTGCTGTCTACCGTCACATGAAATTTAATCAATTCTTCCTGTACCTCTCTTGCGTAACACTCCAACGTTTCATCATATACCCGCCGGACTCCCGCCTGCGGATACCACGCAAAATTCGGCGGTAAATCGATTACATCTGAATTAACAAGGTGAAGCTCATTATTCCCGTGATATTTCATAACAACCGTATCCGTTTTCACCGTATTATCAACTCTGATATAATCGGACATTCTCTCGTAGGGCAGCGCATTACCCTCCCCATCCGTTACCGCATCAACTTCGTAACTGTGAACCAACGTAAAATAATAACAATCCACATCCGTCGTATCGACTTTTAGCTGTGCCGTTGCTTTTAATTCACGCTTTGTTTCAATATCAAGCGTCATGTCCGTGATTTTAAAATGCGGTACGTCAACCGTCTCCAACAGCACTGCATATGTATTGTCCGCCAACATTCTTGAACGACGCGGATTATAATAATTATGCATGGAATCAATACTGTCATAACTGTCCCACAGCTCCCACGCGTAATATGTCATACCTGCGTGATGATACAGATACAAATCAAAACAGGTAAGAATAATCATCATACCTGCTGCTACAGCCTTCTTCTTTTTATCTGCTATCCGCAGCATCAAAAAAACGCCAAACAACAGAATCCAAAATAACGTCTTCCACCAGTTGACCGGCTCAACCGCCATGATATACTCAAAATCGGATATTGCCGCGGTACTCCTCGCATATACCTGTATCATTTCTCCAATGGTATACAGAATACTGTCCTTACCGGAAGCAAAATATTTAAATAATGTATTGGAAATCCCACTGCAGAAAAGCAGAATGACTAACCCCAGAAAGATATAGCTTTGGTACGGATTACTTCCAAGCGCCGCCAAAGAGCCGATAACTGCCGCAAGTAACAAAAACATAAAAAAATACAGGGTAAAAGCTTTTATCATAAACACTGCATACTCATAATAGGCGCATCCCATGCGCGCCGCTACAACAACACAGTCGCTCCATAACGCCGCCGTATATCCTGCGGCAATCACGACTAACACGGACACCTGCGTGAGCATCAGTTTCATTCTGCCGGTAACCGACAGTTCTATAACGTCTTTTATCCCTGTAATATTTATTTTTTTTATATATCTGTATGCTAAAACCAAAAACACAATAAAAGCAATCTTATCTGTGGGCATCATGTAATAATGAAATTCTGTGACAATCCCCCAATAAAGCGGTCCGTCAACCGACGGTACATGCATATGTCCACCCACAAACAATATCTGTCCCGCAAGCAGCAGAAACAAGATAATAACATTCCATTTATCCTTTAAGAACTGCTTTAAGCATACGTTAAACATAATACTCTACTCCACTTCAGCATTAATCCTCTCTATTTCCATCGGCATACTGCTGTCTGAACTGTCATAGAGCAGTGCTCCGGCAACACAATTTTTCTTCGGATTTGCTGGAGTATTTCCATAAATGACAACAAGCGCATAATTCGAATTAACTTGCAATGTCCCTGTCTCCGTGGAATCTTTAGAAAGTGTTTTTGTATCTGCCAGCGAAGTTGCAAATCCCGGATTAGACCTCTTACGAATCTCGAAAGTCACGTCATACTCACAGGTTACTCCTGTTGTAAAGTAATAATTCACCGGATTGACCAAAATAGGCAAATCTGATGTCATAACACTTTTTTCGTCCGCATGTAACAATGCGGACACGCTGTTTGCATTCACGATATATGTACAGGAAAATGCGATACAAAAACAACAAAGAATAAGAACAGTACGTTTAAGATTTTTTTCATGATTTCGTTCCTCCCGAATATTTTAAAATTATTAGCAAATTAATTGTAACATATTTATTTAAAAAAAAACAATTATTTGTAATATTTCCTCTCCCAATTTCACGCCCTCCTCTCTAAATTTTCCAGTTCCGCCGCCCGATATACATAACAGCTAAGGGAACCGCCTAATTCCCTTCAAACTGTCTGTTAGCCTCATTCTTAAGGAAAAGGAGAGAGGCGATAAAATGATTATTAAGTCCAGCAATGTTTACATGGGTTCGCAAAGAAACTATCAGCGAACTGTAAAAGGCCAGACAACTACCACAAGATGGCAGCCTGCCAATCCGGCAAGGATGTCTTCAACTACGCAAGGTTTTTCGTACAGTTATTCTGAAGGAGAACAGTATAACAACTACAACAGCTTTGCAAGAAACTTAAAAAACTCCCGGCAAAATTCCATCCAGAATACAGGATACCGGAACGCGTCAGGAATCGGCAGTATGCAGCAGCCTAACAACTTTGATGTTTTTCAGGAGAGCATGAACAAGACCTTACGGAGCATTCTTGACATACTCTACCGCTCCAGAAACATGTCGCAGGGCCGTTTTAACGGCTACGGCTACAGCTACAGCAGCCAAAGCTATGACTTTCGATACTCCGCGGAGTATCTTTCTTCCGTACCTTCCACACCTCCTGTCTGGGATGTGGGAAGCTCCATATGGAATCAGGTAACTGATACATATTACAGTATGGAAGAGAAAGAAACGACTACATTTGAATCGACGGGAACAGCAATCACTGCCGACGGACGCAAACTGGAATTTGACGTTTCCATGACAATGTCGCGAAGCTTTGCCGAGGAATACGCGTCGTCAGACTTTATGCAGTACGAACAGGTACTGACAGACCCTCTGGTCATCAACCTTGATTCCAATCCTGTTTCACTGAGCGGTCAGCATTTCTATTTTGACCTGGACTGCGATGGTAAGAAGGAAGAAATTTCTTCTCTCGGTGCTGGAAGCGGCTTCCTTGCATACGACAAGAACAACGATGGAATTATCAATGACGGCAGCGAACTGTTCGGAACCAAGAGCGGCAACGGATTCCATGACCTCGCTGCTTATGACACGGACGGGAACGGATGGATTGATGAAGCCGACGAAATCTATCAGCATCTGAAAGTATGGTATAAAGATGAAAACGGCAATGACAAGTTAATCTCACTCAAAGATGCCGACGTCGGCGCCATTTACCTCGGAAGTGAAAAAACAAAATTCTCCCTTACCGACAAAAACAACAATCTTGACGGTATGGTCAGAAGCACAGGAGTATTTTTAAAAGAAAGCGGCGGCAGCGGAACAATTTCACAAGTTGACCTTGCCCGCCACTAAAAAATTACAGACACGGCAAAAAGACAGCGGGTTTATTTCATCAAAAACCTGCTGTCTTTTTTTGAATTATCATATTACGCCCCGCAGATTTCAAGGACTTTATCAAATCTAAGCTTCCCTCCAAATAAATCAAGCGCGCTTCCCACCGTCACATGAAGCCTTCCGCCTGTCAGTTCTTTTAACCGCATTAAATCCTCATAAGAACCCACACCGCCTGCATATGTAACCGGTAGTTTATTCCACCTGCCAAGCATTCTTACCAGCTCTGTTTCTATTCCCTGACACTTTCCCTCGACATCCGCCGCATGAATTAACAATTCGTCACAATATGCCGACAACTTATCAAGCGTCTCAAAAGAAACCGTAACATTTGTAAAATTCTGCCAGCGGTTTGTAACAATATAGTACTGTCCGTCTCTCCTGCGGCAGCTCAAATCCAGTACAATATGCTCTTTTCCTACTGTCTTTACAAGTTTAGACAGATTTTCATAATGAACCTGTCCGTCTTGAAAAACATAAGACGTGACAATGATATGAGACGCTCCGGCCTCAATAAATTCTCTGGCATTTTGCGCAGTAATTCCGCCTCCCACCTGAAGTTCTCCCGGACACTCCTTTAACGCCTCCATTGCAAGAGCCTTATCCGCCTGATAATACTTTGAATCCACTGAATTCAGTAAAATAATATGTCCCCCTGTCAGCTTTTTTTCATGATACAACCGGGCATAAAACGCCGCGTTCAATTCCGACTCAAAGTTAGATACCGCGCTGGTATCGGATAACGTGCCGCCTACAATCTGCTTCACTTTTCCATCATGAATATCAATACATGGACGAAATTCCATTAACGCCTCCTATCAGATAAAACAAGGCTGAAGCCCCAAAGAGCCACAGCCTCAATATAGTCATTTATGAATTGGAAAGTTCGCAAAGTTCCAATAACATCTTCGGAAGTTCATCTTCCATATTCTCATCGGTAAACTGGCATGTTCCAACAGCTTTATGACCACCGCCGTTATACTTGAGCATCAGACTTCCTACGTTCACGTCGCTCGTTCTGTTCAGGATGCTGTAACCGACTGCCGCCGAACAGCCTAATCCTCCGCGTCCGCTGACAATCCATGCCGAGATATTCTGTTCCGGATACATACTGTAAATCATAAAACGATTTCCTGTATAAATCGGGTCAACACCACGTAAATCCGTTATGATAACATTTCCCTTTACATGCGTATATGCCCTGACCATATCTTTAAACTTCTCTGTCTGCTCATTGTATACTTCAATACGTTCTACCACGTCGGGAAGGGCAAGAATCTCTTCCGTTGTCATCGTACGGCATGCATCCATCAGTTTCTCCATTAACTGATAATTGGAAATGGTAAACTGTCTCCATCTTCCAAGACCGGTTCGCGGGTCCATCAAAAAACCTACCAGAATCCAGCCTGTAGGATTCATCACCTCATCAAGCGTAAGATTTCCCGAATCCACCTTATCGACCGCTTCCATCATCTCGTCAAACTGAGGAAATCGCTCTTTTCCTCCGTAATATTCGTAAATTATTCTTGCACAGGAAGGTGTGATACGGCTTTCTCCCTTATATCTGCCCTCCAATTCGTTTCTCTCATGTTCGCTGGAATGATGGTCAAACCACAGACCGCATCCTTCCACAAACGGCACATTAGCCAGACAGTCATTTTCATTGACCTCAACAAGTCCGTCCTGCAAATCCTTCGGATGAGCAAACTTCCACGAATCTATAATTCCCGCCTCTTTCAGAAGTGCTCCACATGCAAGACCATCAAAATCAGAACGTGTAATTAATCTCATATGTATATTCCTCTCTTCGATATACTTCCATTCAAATTGTATCTATATTATAAAACATTATGAAGCATTTTTCAAACATATATTGACGAAAAAAAAGAAAGTCATTAAAATAAACCCATGAACAATTATAAATTTTTTCAAAACAAAAACTGTGAATATTTTCCGTGCCATCAGATGTCCGCGGAAGAATTGAACTGTCTCTTCTGCTACTGTCCGCTTTATTGTCTGAAAGACAACTGCGGCGGAGATTTCGTATATTTGGAAAGCGGTGTCAAGAGCTGCGTAAACTGTACAAAACCTCACGACAGAAACGGATACGAACATGTAATGAGGAAATTAAAACAGGTCACGGAACAGACAAAAGACAAGAATCTTGCTAACAAAACCAAAAAATGAATGGCGCGTAAACGGCATTGCCGCAACGCGCCATTTTTATTATCTAGCAAGCCAGCCGCCGTCAACCGCTACCGTAAATCCGTTTACATAATCCGAAGCCGGAGACGCAAGCCAGACAATCGTACCTTTCATATCCTCCGGCGTGCCCCATCTTCCTGCCGGAATACGATCCAAAATCTCGGAGCTTCTGTCCTCGTCACTGCGAAGCTGTGCCGTATTATTTGTAACCATATAACCCGGAGCAATGGCATTGACCTGAATATTGTATTTTGCCCATTCGTTCGCAAGCGCTTTCGTCAGTCCCAAAACGGCGCTCTTACTTGCCGTATATGCCGGAACACGGATACCGCCCTGATAAGAAAGCATGGACGCGACATTAATAATCTTGCCGCCTTCACCCTGCTTGATAAACTGCTTTGCCGCCGCCTGACACAAAAAGAATACTTCCTTCTGGTTTACCGCGCATACAGCATCCCAGTCTTCCATCGAATATTCAATTGCGTCTTCTCTTTTAATGATGCCCGCGTTATTAACTAGAATATCAATCCTTCCATACGCTTTCAGAGCTTCATTGATAACGGTGTCGATAACATCCGTAGATGATAAGTCCGCAATAACCGTTGTAAATTCACCGCCGATTTCTTTAATCTTGTCCGCCGTCTCATCACAGGCCCTTCTTGCGACGCCAACTACCTTTGCGCCCGCCTCGGCAAGCCCCACGCACATTCCTTGTCCAAGTCCCGTATTTGCGCCGGTTACGATGGCAACTTTTCCCTCCAGTTTAAACATATCCAATACCATAACAATTCCTCCCGTTGTCTCGTTTATTTCAGCAAATCCGCAGATTTGGCATGAACTAATTAAATCCGATAAATTTATTGGCAATCTTATAGCCTGTCTTCGTCACTTTGCGTCCTCCCCTGCCGGGAATATTCACGCACATTCCAAGAATGCTCCACCTAAGAGACAGCCAGAGTCTTGGATTCTTAACATATACATAACGCCACAATTCTTTTTTCTTGGCAAAGTTCTCGTCCGTCTCCGATAAAATCAGCATAACGGAAGAAATAACCATCATAATCTTCAGGTAATTCAGCATGTAACGCCTGCAATGCTTATTTTCAATTTTAATGCCCGCAAAAAAATCAATCATGAACTTATTGACACTCAGCTGCTGGTCCACACGTCCTATCATCACTTTTTCATTAACGGACTGGTCCTCCCGTCCGATAAAATAACGATAAAAATTCACATCTACATAGTACATGGTTTTCACATAAGGAAGCGGATGAAACACAAAAATATTATCCACATAAAACGTATGTTTCGGAAGTTGCAGTCCGCAGTCTTTTAAAAGTTGTGTCCGGTAAATTGCGGAATGCATTAAAATATACTGCGCAATGCGGAAATGCCTGACGTCATCCCACGTAAAAATCTGGTCGACAGGCAGCGCGTTGCGGTAACTGACTACCTTCTTACGCTTTACGCCTTCCTTTTCATATACATAATTCGCTATTAAAAGATCCAGTTCCGTTCCGCTGGAAATCATATACTTCATGGTTGAAAGAAGCCTCTTATACGCCGCCTCGTTCACCCAGTCGTCACTGTCCACCACCTTAAAAAAGACGCCCGTCGCGTTCTTAATCCCTGTATTGACGGCCTCTCCGTGTCCTCCGTTCTCCTGATGCACCGCTTTGATAATCGTCGGGTACTTTGCCGCATAGTCATCTGCAATCGCCGCGGTGTTATCTTTTGCAGAACCGTCATCAACAATTATAATCTCAACATCCTCCCCGCCGATTAACAGAGACTGGATACACTTGTCCATATAAGCCGCGGAATTATAGCAGGGAATCGTAACCGATAAAACTTTCATTATTTAAAACCTAACTTTCTCGCAAAATATATTTTTATTATACGTCTATTCTATGACACAGGTCAAATAAAATTTTTTTATTGACGAACAAACCATATGGGGGTATAGTAATACTGCAAAGGCTAGGGGCACTGGCAAACGCCGGTTGAGACGCAACCCTCACTACTTGAACAGGTTAACACCTGCGGAAGGAAGCTGTTTTCATTATTAAAGACAAATGAAACCAAACTACATTCTATTCTGCTACAGTAGTCCCCTTCCTGCAAAAATTTTATTTCAGGGAGGATTTTTTATGTCCGATTTTTTTGCATTTCCCACTCTCAATAGTTGGGAAGAAAACGTATTCCAGCTCACAGGCGCCGGAATCGTGGTAACGGTTATCTTAATTATCGCCTGTATTGCGCTGGCTTTATTTCTGCAGCCAAAAGAAGTGCGCAACGTGAAATTTTCCGCAAAACAACTCACATTCTCGGCAATGGCAATGGCGCTGGCAATGGTTTTATCCATGATTAAAATACTGGATATGCCGCTTGGCGGCTCCGCGACACTGTGCAGCATGTTTTTCATTACGCTGGCAGGTTACGTGTACGGTCCGAAGGCAGGTCTTTTAACAGGAATTTCTTACGGACTTCTCCAGTTTGTCATTGACCCGGTATTTTATACTTTGCCGCAGATGCTTACCGATTATCCACTGGCATTCGGCGCTCTGGGGCTTTCCGGTTTTTTCTGGAACAAAAAATGGGGGCTGCAGATTGGCTATGTTGTCGGAATCATCGGGCGGTTTATCTTTTCGTGGCTTTCAGGGGTAATATTTTTTGCCGCCTACGCAGAAGGCAGTGGTATGCCTCCCGTTCTCTACTCGTTTTGTTATAATGGTTCCTACATGGCGGCAGAGGGAGTGATTACATTAATAATTATTTCCATTCCTGCCGTTTCCAAAGCGATTGCTCAGGTGAAACGGGGGATTCTGGGATAAAAGCTCAATGAAAAAAGAACCTGGCACCGGTTTGTGACAGGTTCTCTTTTCATTTCTTTCGGGAAAGCTTCTCAAGAAACTCCCTTGCCACCCGCAATTTTATTCCGGCGCCAAGTTCCTCCACACGTTTTGCAACTGCCTCTGTTCAGGTGTCTGTGGAAATAGAATCAACGGTACTTCATAAATATAAAGTTTCATTATCATTCTGAACAATATCCAAAATACCCTTTACCGGATATCCTTTTTCTTGTAATTTCTTAATTTGTTTCCTGATTTTGGGCATGGAAAATAGCATCTTGAAAAGTTCTCCGATTCCATGTTTCATATATCTTGCCGAATATTGGTGAAACGCGAATGTTGTCGTTGACGGCACATATGGAATATGAAACTTCATCGCCATGAGTTTCCCCCAATACGCCACCGAATCAGATACAATTAAATCCGGCTTACATAAAAAATCCATAGTTTTCGCTACAGTCCTTTCTCTTCAATCAAAATACGCAATGAAAACTATGGATTATATATAAACAATGAATTTTTACATCAGACTCTTGTAAAGTTCTGTAATTTCCTCAACAGACGTGTCTCTCGGATTACCCGGTCTGCATGCGTCGTCAAATGCGGACTGCGCAAGGAACGCAATATCTTCCGGCTTAACGATTTCTTTCAAATCTGCCGGAATGCCGACATCCTGCGACAGTTTTTTAACGGCATCAATAGCCGCCTTTCTGTACTCTTCCTGTGACATCGCATCCGTACCCTCAACACCCATTGCGCGGGCAATTTCACGGTACTTACCGCCTGTTGCCGGCGCATTGTACTCCATAACAGTCGGAAGAATAATCGCGTTCGCTACACCATGCGGCGTATCATATAACGCG
>CAJTZH010000045.1 GCA_910584325.1 uncultured Lachnospiraceae bacterium
AAGGTATAAAAAGTATGAAGAACGAAGCAAACAAAGAAAAACTATTGGAATATGTCTGTGACAGGCTGTGTAAATACAGGGATATAGCAGAAGACCAAGATGAACTTGATGATATCTGCTGTGAGTGCGAGATCACGGAGCTTGTAGACAGACTGGCAGGAAAGGAGAGTTAAGATGGGAAGACTGACATGGAAGAACCCGGACGGCACTTGGGGACTCAATAATATGGATATCAAAGACGTGCCGAAAGAACTGTATGGAGTGGTGTGCAAACTGAAAGATTACGAGGAAACGGGGCTTATGCCGGAGCAGATGGTTGAGATGGATGAGCTGTATACGGAGAAGTGCAGGGAAGTCGCGAAGCTGCAAAAGGAGCTGGAAGCGGAGCAGTATGATAACAGATGGATTTTGTGCGAGGACGGCAAAAATATGCCAGAGGAACATGACAGCATATTTGCAAAATTCAAGGGAACTGATAAATGGGTTAGGGCAATGTTTGAAAAACTTTCTGATGATGTAAATGTCACTGTGGAGTTCGAAGATGGGACAAGAAAAACAAGGACGTTACACACCATTGACGGAAGGTGGAATACAAATGGAGTTATGAAATTTAAGGTTATTGCATGGAAACCGTTACCAGAGCCGTATAAACAGATGTAATATAGAATTTGAGTGAGGAGACAAGGATATGGAGAGATTGACAGATAGAAAAACAAAACTTGCAAAAGGTGGTATAGAGCCATCCATGCTTGATGTGGTACATAAGCTGGCAGAATATGAAGATTTAGAAGAGCAGGGGTTACTTTTGAAGCTGCCTTGTGCGGTGGGGGATACCGTATATGAATTGCAGGAAATTAGGCACAGGATACAGCCGCTTGAAATCATATCCATAAACATAGGAAGAATGGGCGAACCGTACTTTAATTGGGAATTAAAAGACGGAATAGGAATTTATCAGAATGTAAAAGGATTTGGAACAAATCAGCTAGGAAAAACCGTTTTCCTTACCAAATCCGAAGCTGAAACAGCGTTGCAGAAGATGAAGGAGGTGGATGCGGAATGAATTACAGGCAGAAAAAGAAACGGGATAAGAAGCGCTCGCTTATCATAATATGCCAAAGCTATATGTCAAGGCGTCAGGAAGATTATGAAAGCGTAAGAAAAGATATCGAACGGCAGCTAAAGACAGGCAGTGTTTTATTGCTGCCTGTGGGTGTCGGTTTGGCTGCAGTCATAAAACGGAGTGGCAGCAGTAGTATTGAAATACTGGAATTTGGTCAAAGAAGCGGTTTAAAGCGGGAAGATGTTGAAAATGGTTAATATAATATTACATATGGTGCTGATACTCTGTCAGTGCATGATATTGATATGCTTAGTAAGAATAAAAAGGTATTTAAGGAGCATTGATTCCGGGCAGGAAGAAACAAACGAATACCTGTCGGATATCAGGAAAATGTATAAAGAGGCTATGAGTGTAGAAACAGATGAAACGTGCAGTGGTTTAGAATATTTATCTGATTTTATGGGAGGTTGAGAGAATGTATTTAGTGCCTACGGAACTACCGAAATATTGCAATAGGTGTCCGTTTGGTCATTGCAATTATAATCATCCGTATTGGTCAAGCGGCTCTGATAGTGGAATAGATGGAAAAAGAAATGCAAGTGGTACATATGGTTATACTTGCAATTTGGAGATTAAAGAGAATGGAAGATTCACAAAGGTTTTGCGTGCAAATATTGGAGAGGATATTAAAAAGCCTGATTGGTGCGAATTGAAGGAAAGTGAGGATTAACTATGGCTTGTACATTAGGAATCGAGTATCCATGTAACGAGTGCAGAATGTGCACGAAAGGCAAGGATAATAATATGCTGGTTCTGCCAATTAAAAAGAAATGGTTCAACATGGTTCTGTCGGGAGAAAAGCAGGAGGAGTACCGTGAAATTAAATCATACTGGGATGTAAGAATAGCAAAGTGGCTTGATATAAAGCCAACAGTAGAGAATATACAAAGATTAAAGAGGCTGTTAAGACACGGGGCGTTGAGTTGGAGACCTGAATTGAAGGCAAAGTTCATTAATGGATATGGCAGCAGTCGCCCGTCGCTTATAGCGGACTGCGATATCAGTATCGGAACAGGACGCGAAGAATGGGGAGCGGAACCGGGAAAGGAATATTATGTGATACATATCAAAGCGATACAAAATGGTAGCAGTTGTGCCGGCACAATTTAAAATAAATATTAGAAGGAGATGCAGAGATGATTGACAAAAAGAGTTTAAAAGCATACAGGAGTCGAAAAATAAGGATAAACAAGTTGAAGTCAGATATTAAGGAGCTTCAGGAAAAAGACGTTCCGGTTGTAAAAGGGACTGTACAGTCATCCATGCAGGACTTCCCGTATTTAAGGTGCAAAACAGGCGTTGATATGTATGAGCCGGTAAAAAGTGATAATCTGATTGAAAGTATAAGAAGAAAATCAGATGAAATAAACAGGCTGGAAGAATTAAATAGGCGGGTTGATGAATATGTAGAATCGTTAGAAGATGACATAACAAAAAATGTATTAGAGTGTTATTACATAGACGGAACAGAGAGAGTGACGCAAAAAGAGGTTGCTGACAGACTGGGGATTACAGACAGGAGCACAATCTCAAAAATCATAAATAATGGGTAATGCACAAAAATCACAAAATGCACAAAATACCACAAAAATCACAAAAAACCACAACATTCACAAAACAAAGTATGTTATAATCATAATGAGAAAAGTGTAAGAATACATTTTACATCATCCTTACAGGCACTGGGTATTTCTGGTGTCTGTTTTTGTTGTAAAATGTCGAGATATGATATATTATATAATAAAATAATATAAAATATCTCAAAGGGGGATTAAAGATGAAAAGAACTTTATATGTCTACGACTTAAAACCAGTGTTAGGGGCTGGTAAAAACAGTTCATTTCCTATTGATTTTGAGGTCGATTTTGTCAATGTAATTGGTGAGCTGGTTAAATTAGATGAAGTTAAAAGAAAAAAAGACTTGCAGATGGATGACAAAATTTTGTATATTGATTCATATGATTATGATAAAGTAAATCATATAGTAAATTTATGTTTCATATCTGCAAAATATAATGCATGCAGGAATGTTATTAATACTGAAACATTAAAAAGCAAGGGAATATTAAAAAATAAAAAAGATGGCGACGAAGAAAAAAATCATATGGCAATAAAATTTTATGATGATAAAAGACCTCTTTGTTTATTTGAATATAATTATTATGGAATCGGACATCAGAAAGTAATCAATTATTTAAATGAGTGGATTAAATTGTATCACCAGAAAAAGGATAAAAAAATTAGATACAGGTATGAATCAAAGAATGTTGTTTCAAGAGATTTTTTAAAGAGTCTTGAAAAAATACATAGGATAAAAGCAGTTACATTAACGATAGACAGAGAAGATTTACAGGTGTCAGATACAAAAGCGTTGTCTGGGAAGAATGAATTATCGGATAATGCGGATATTGTTTTAAAACCTTCGAAAGGTGTATCTATTTTTCGTACAACAGTGGAAGATTTTTATAAAATGTACAATGATAAGAATAAAAGAATCAAGCGTGTAACTGTTGACGGAGAGTCAGTGGAAAAAACATCGCTTTCTTTTAATACAGAGCAGATGAAAGATAAAAGAATTGTAGATGTAGCAATTAATAGTATAACTGAGGAGGTATTGACGGAAGATATATACAAACGTTTTCTAAATGAATTGGAGGGGATATGAAAATAATTATTAAAGATTTAATTGATATTTATAAAGAGTTTTATCGAATGAGAAGAGGTTTATGGTCAGAACTTTGTTTTATAGTAGGAGTTCCGATTGCATTAAGTGTTACGGCATTTATAATTGGTTTATATGTGCCTAAGCGATGGGAAATCTCTATTATAAGTATCATGGATGACTTTTTAAATCAAATTATAACAGTATTAGCGTTATTCATAAGTTTTAGTATTGCGTACATTGGTATGATAATAACCAGTGAGAGCAGTAATATTACTAAAATGAAGGAAACCGAATCAAGGCTTTATAAGCTGAATGATAAGCCTGTTACAATTTTTCAGTCTTTGCACTGTTTGATGACTTATACGGTTGTAGTTGAAGTTGTATTTTTAATGATTGTTTTTGCCGAGAAGTTACTAATATATTTAATCGGAAAAAGTATTATTGAAATATTATTTTGTTTTAATTTGGTTATACTATTGCATATTGTTATTTTAATATGTATTCAAATCAAGGATATATATTATTCTTTTTGGAAGTCGCAATAGTATATAAATAAAGCAGACAAGGGAACCAATGGCAGCAGTCGTCGGTTCCTTTTTCGTAAAAAACATTTGAAAAATCTTCTAAAAAGTATTGACATATGGTATACCCTATGTTATTATATACTTGTAAGGAGGTGATAACAGGTGGGTAAGAAAAGAAAAAAAGAGAACCAGATAAAACTGATAATACAACTGCTCATAGCGATTGGCACGTTCTTGGCAGGATTAGCAAGTTTTATACAGGCTCTCAAATAAGGGGAGGGGCGAAAGCCCCAAACCTCTTATGAATAAATTATAACCCATCTGAAGTGATATGAAAAGAAAAAGATTTGATATGTTGTTTTTGCTGGCGGCAATCGTGATATTTATTGCGTCGGGGAAAAGCCTGTGGTCGAGTGTTGTATTGATGATGGCTTCATTATATGCGCTATGCAATATAATACCGGAGCTCTGGAAGGAGGTAAGGGAAAATGCCCAAGGGAAATCCTAGCCCGCAGACGCTGTCAACCGAAAAGTACCAGAAGAAAGCCGGTTATATGGTGAAGTCATTCAAAGTCAAACGGGAGGTTGTAGAGAAATTTGAACGAGCCTGCATAGAAAAAGGTATTAGTCAGGCGGCTTGGCTGACAAATGAAATGAATAAGTTTATTGAAGAGGTAGAAGCGTCCAAGTAGTTGGGCGCTTTTATTATGGGAAAATATTATGAAAGAGTACGCAAAAACATTTTACAAAGGTGTGCGTTGGAAGAAGTGCAGAAAGGCATATATAGCTTACAGAGTTTCGGTGGACGGAGGACTATGCGAAGAATGTCATTGCCGTCTTGGCTACATCGTGCATCATAAGAAAGCAATCACAGAATTTAATATTGATGACCCGGACATAACATATAACTTTGATAACCTTGAGTATGTCTGCAAGAACTGTCACGATATGTTTGACGGTCATGGGGTTGGTCATAGGGGCGCAGCGCCGCTTTGTATTTTTGATGAAGAAGGTCAGCCGATTTCTTTGAGAGAAATTGACAGACTCCCCCCATCAGAGGACGGTGATGTGCTCCCGGAAAGACCGAGACCCCCAGATTGATTGAATACACAGGTCGCGCGTAAAGGGGGTGTGGTATATTGGCAAAAAAGCTGATGGATTATGAAAAAATTGAAAAGGAGGCGGAGCGCGAAGAAGCCGCAAGGGAAGCGAGGATAGACAAAGCAACTACCTATCTGGAGAATAAAAAGCGGATTAACAAAGAGAAAAACCGGCTTAAGAAACTCTTTGTGGAAATTGATAAAAAAAAGAAGGATTTAGTGGATGCAACGATAGCGGACGTGGCATTTATGACAGTTACCATGCAGGAACTGCGCGAAGAAATCGCCCGCGAAGGTACAAAGATAGTATATCAGAACGGAGAGAACCAGTGGGGTGAGAAACAGAGCCCAAGCGTACAGACGTATTTGCAGATGTCGCAGAAACTCACGGCTGCCATGAAGCTGTTGAACGATTGTATGCCAAAAGAGCTTACTGTTCCGGCAAATAAAACAGATGACTTCGATGAGTTTATAAAGAAGAAGGAGGATATTTAGTGGCGAACAAAGTGAATTACCCGCTTGATTACAACCCGGTCATGGAGTACTGGAATAAGATTGAGAGTGGGGAAGAGATTGTATCAAAGAAAATTTATAATCTTTACAAATATTTAGCTTACCTTGTAAATAATCCGGGTGAGTATTTTTATTCCCCGAAGAGGGCAAATCATATATTGGAGTTTGCGGAAAATTATTGTGTTATTTCAAAAGGATTGGGCGCAGGACGTTATACAAAACTTGAGCTTTGGGAAAAGGCGCATCTGGCAGCAGTATTCGGGTTTATTGATAAAAACTGCAACCGGATGTGCCGGGAGTCGCTGATGATAGTGGGAAAAAAGAATGGAAAATCCCTTCTGGATTCCATCGTCGGGTTATATATGCTGATTGCCGACGGGGAACCGGGACCCGAGGTTTACGCAGTGGCTACAAAACGTGATCAGGCAAGAATTGTATGGAACGAGGCGAAAAGCATGGTCCGTAAATCGGATAAGCTGCGTAAACGGATAAAAATGCTGGTGGCGGAACTTTCAAGCGAACTCTATAACGACGGGATATTTAAACCGCTGGCATCCGACAGTGACACTCTGGACGGATTAAATGTACATTGTGTCATCATGGACGAAATCCACCAGTGGAAAAACGGAAAGGCGCTGTATGACATTATGGCGGACGGAACATCCGCCAGAGACCAGCCGCTTGTTTATATGACGACCACGGCGGGAACAATCCGGGAAGATATTTATGATAAGAAATATGAAGAAGCAGAACGGGTTATCAACGGACTGTTTGATGAAAACGGTTATCATGATATTCATTTTCTTCCATTCATCTATGAACTGGACAGCAGGAAAGAGTGGACGGAGGAAAGCTGCTGGAAGAAAGCAAATCCGGGTCTTGGCACGATTAAAAAGTTACAGACGCTGCGGGATAAGGTGGAAAAAGCAAAAGGAAACCCTACGGATGTAAAGAACCTTGTCTGCAAGGAATTTAACATCAGGGAGACATCGACGGAATCGTGGCTGACCTTTGAACAGATTGACAACAGAACATTGTTTGACTGGAGAGAGTTAAAGCCGCGTTACGGAATAGGCGGAGTGGATTTATCCAGCAACATCGACCTGACAAACGCGACTGTTATCTTTATGGTTCCGGGCGATGACAGAATATATGTACTCCAGATGTACTGGCTACCGGAGGATTTATTGGAACAACGTGTAAGGGAAGATAAAATACCGTATGATATCTGGAAAGAACAGGGACTTTTAAGAACCTGCCCCGGTAATAAGGTGCATTACAGGTATGTAGTACAGTGGTTTCAGGAAATACAGCAGGATTATGATATTTTTCTTTTCAAATGCGGATATGATTCGTGGAGCGCACAGTATTTTGTTGAGGACATGGAGAACAATTTCGGAAAGACTGTTATGGATAGTGTAATACAGGGAAAGAAAACGCTGTCAGGACCGATGAAGTCTCTTGGTGCGGATTTATCAGCAAAGAGGATTATTTACAATAATAATCCGATTCTCAAATGGTGTCTGACCAATACGTCCGTCGATGTAGACCGCAACGATAATATCCAGCCCGCAAAGGGAAATCTGGGAACACGCAGAATTGACGGCATGGCAGGACTTCTCGACGCTTATGTGACACTGGAAAGAAACTGGGACGATTACCAGAGCATGATTTAGGAGGCATATGTGAGACTATTCAGGAAGAGAGAACCAACGGTAACAAATGAAAAAGCTGATAAAAATGTGATGAAGATGGTCACGACATACGGGGAGCATTTTTATGCATTCGATGGGAAAATATACAACAGCGATATCGTGCGCGCCTGTATCCGCCCGAAGGTCAAGGCAATCGGTAAGCTGGTGGGAAAGCATATCCGCACGACGCCGGAGGGACTGACTGTCAATCCTGACGCGAATATCCGCTTTATCCTGTCAGAACCAAATCCCTATATGTCGGGGCAGATGATGCAGGAAAAGGTAGCCGCGCAGTTATGCCTGAACGGTAACGCGTTTATTCTGGTTATCCGTGATGAGTTCGGAAAACCGTTACAGCTGTATCCGATTCCGTGTATATTGGTGGAAACGGTGTATGTGGAAAGCGAGCTGTATTTGAAATTCCAATACAGAAACGGCAAGTCGGGAACATTCCCGTACCGGGACATCATCCATCTGAGAAGGGATTATAATGAGAATGATATATTTGGTGAAAGTCCGATAAGCACGCTGAAACCGTTAATGGAAGTTATCGGAACCATAGACCAGGGAATTATCAAGGCAATCAAAAACAGCGGCGTCATCCGCTGGCTTCTGACATTTACGCAGGCATTGAGAGAAGAGGATTTAAAGAAGAATGTAAAAGCCTTTGTTGATAATTTCCTTAGTATCGACAGTGAAACGTTTGGAGCAGCGGGTGTTGACCAAAAAGCAACCGCAACACGGATTGAGCCAAAGGACTATGTTCCGAATGCCTCCGTGACGGAGAAAACCATAGAAAGGCTGTATTCGTTCTTTAATACCAATAAGAAGATAGTGCAGTCTAACTGGACAGAGGATGAATGGAACGCCTATTATGAGGCGGAGATTGAGCCGGACGCAATCCAGATGTCGGATACATATACAACGGCATTGTTCAGCAGACGGGAACGGGGGTGTGGAAACAAAATCATATTTGAGGCGAGCAACCTGCAGTGTGCGAGTTTGCAGTCTAAACTTGCAATGGTACAGATGGTTGACCGCGGGGCGTTGACGCCAAATGAATGGAGAGGACTGTTAGGACTGGCACCGTTAGAAGGAGGAGACGTGCCAATCAGAAGGCTTGACACGCAGGTTGTCAACATGATAAACGATACCCTGAATAAAATGAACTCGGAAAACTATGTGGTGATGGCAGGTCTTATCAGTAAAATGCTTTTAACAGCGGAAAGGAGGGAAACATAGCGTGAAGCACAGAATTGATATCCGCGGCGTCATGATACCGAATGATTATAAGTGGTATTACGACTGGTTCAATGAGGACAGCACCTGTCCGGCGGATGTGCAGAAAATATTGGATGCATACCGGGACGGTGATGAGATTGAAGTGTACGTCAATTCGCCGGGCGGCGTCATTGAGGTAGGCTCCGAGATTTATACGCTTCTTCGCCGGATGAAAGAGAATGTAAAAATCTATATCACAGGGGAAGCGTGCAGCGCAGCGTCTATTATATCAATGGCGGCGTATTGTGAAATGGCGCCGACGGCGCTGATGATGGTTCATTGCGTTTCAGGCGCGGTCAGGGGCAACCACAACGATTTGGAACATCAGGCGGAAGTGCTGCGGACTGCCGACAGGGCATTATGCACGGCATACATGGAAAAGGCAGGCATGACGGAAGAGGAAGCGCTTGAGATGATGGAAGCGGAAACATGGCTGACGGCACAGCAGGCGAAGGAAAGAGGACTGATTGACGCGGTTATGTTTGAGGAAGAGAAAGAAGAAAAACAGCCGCTTGTGGCAGGACCTTTATTCTCGCTCCCGTCAGACGAGCAAATGGAAAAAGTGAAAAGAATGATAAAACAAACAGACGAGCCTGAAACAAACGGCGCATCTGTTTTTTTATTACAGCAAAAACTAAATTTATTAAAGTTAAAGGAGAATTAAGAACATGCCAAAAAAGAAGTATTTAGCACAGAGAAAACAATTAATGGATGAGGCGCAGCAGCTTATCATAGACGGAAAGGCGGAAGAAGCGCAGGCAAAGATAGCCGAAGTCGATAAACTGGATGAGGATTATGAAAAGATAGCGCAGGCTATGGCTAATTTTAACGCTTTGAATACAGAACCGAAGTTCGCGGCTCCGGTTACGGTTCAGGAAGCGTTCGGAGGAAATAAAGAAGCGGAGCGTGACTGGAAGTCGGACGAATACAAAACGGCATGGGCGAAAACCATGCAGGGCAGAGAACTGACCGCGGAAGAGGACGGCGTATTTAAAATGGTAAATGAAGCATTTACCCATACAACCAAGAATACAGGAATCGTTATTCCGGAAACGGTTTCAAAAGGTATCTGGGAAGAGGCGGAAAAGCTGTATCCTTATTATGCGGACGTGACCAAAACACACGTGAACGGAGTGCTTACAGTTCTTCAGGAAGATACGTCCAGTGACGCAGGTTGGTACGAAGAGGAAAACGAGACGGACGACGGCAAGGAAACATTTAAGGAAATCACGCTTTCCGGCTGCGAACTTGCGAGAAACATCAATGTATCGTGGAAACTCCGTGAAATGGCTATCGAAGATTTCATTCCGTATATTCAGAAGAAACTTGGAAAGAAGATGGGAGCGGGAGCCGGTTACGGGGCAACGCACGGAGCAGGCGCAAAGGCGGAAAGCGGGAAGCCGGAGCCGATGGGCGTCGTGACGGCGCTGCTTGCGCAGGAAGGAACGCCGCAGGTGGTGACATATTCCGGTCAGATTACATATGACAATATCGTTGCGGTAAGAGCAAAGTTAAAGTATAATCCTTCGATTTATGCGAATAACGACACCATCTGGAACCAGCTTGCAAAGGTGAAGGATAATAACGGACGTCCGCTGTTTATCCCGGACGTGACAGGAAGCGGTCAGTTCCGTATTCTTGGAATGATTGTCAAAGAAGACGACTCCATGAAAAACGGTGAAGTTCTCTTCTCGGACGCGGGCGTGGGATACCTTATGAATATCAATAAAGAGACCACCCTCACGACAGAAGAACATGCGAAAAAGAGAAATACCGATTACTGCGCATACGCCATTATGGACGGCAATGTCATTACAATGAAGGCGCACGCGCTTTTGATGCCGTCGGCAGAACCGGATAATAACGGCGGTCAGAGTGAAAAGGTAGTTTATGACGACACGTATACGCTTGAGCAGTTAAAAAGCGCGGCGCAGGAAAAAGGTATCAGCGGATACAGCAGCATGAATAAGGCGGATTTGATTGCGGCGTTAAATGTCCTGGAATAATCTGATTTTAAGGGGGATACCGCAAAATGGTATTCCTCTTAAAACAGGGAAAGGAGAGCTATGTTAGACACAGTCAGAAAGGCGCTGCGGATAAGCGGGGAATATATGGACGATGAGATAAAGGACACCATCAGTGCCTGCTATAAGGATATGGCGCGTGTGGGAATCAGCGTTTTTAACAAGGATGGAACCGTGAAAAGAAATGTCGAGGCGGACCCGCTTGTCATTTCCTGTCAGAAGATGTACGCAAGGTGGCAGTTCAATTTTGAAAACGCGGCGGAACGATATATGCGCGCTTATGAGAACTGCCGTGACGGCATGGCTCTGTGTGGTGATTATCATGCGTGACAGGAAAGTTGTATTAATTACGCAGTACAAAGCCGGAAAAGAAATCAAAGAGGAGAGCGTGGAAGTATACGCGGAAGAAAAATCCGTGAAGTATGGACAGTTCCATGCTTCCTATGCCGCGGGTCTGGACGCGAAATACAATCTGGACATTTATCCGGAAGAATACCGGCAGGCGGAAATCACGATTGACGGCGCAGTCTATGAGCCGACGCACGTGCTTTACAAGGGCAGGAGAATGGACATTATCAGAACGTTTTCCGAGAATGAATATTCCATGGAGGTGACGGTTGGATATGGCAAACGCAAATATTAAATATGAAGAGGCAATCGACGAAATCCGCGCGAAAGTCGCGCGAATGTCCGAACTGATGGACAAAGAATCTAGTAGGGCATTGGATGAAATCGGCAAGGTGATTGAATCGAGCGTCATGATGACGGCGCCGGTGTCGGATAAGGAGTATTACTATTACAAGAATGGAAAAGGAGAAAGAACTAGAACGTGGAATGTTCATATTGCAGATGATGTCACGAGAAAGGTAAAACGCTCCAAGGAAAGCAAAATGAAGTATGTCACGGTTTCCGGCGACGAAAAGACATGGAGAAAATGGCATCTTGCAAATGACGGTCATGTTGCAAAGAACGGAAAGTTTGTTCCGGGAAATCATTTCGCAGATAAGGCGGAAATTAAGGCGGAGCATTATATTGACAATATTATAGAAAAAGCAATGGGAGGTGTGATTAAAAATTGACAGGTTAAAGGAATGGATTGCAGATGTATTGGAAGTGCCATACATATCGGAAGAGGATACAGTGATGGACGGCTCTTTTACACTGGAGCCGATTATCAGTGACGGACTGCGCGGAAACGGAGTGATTCAATCAAGTATCGACTATTATGCAGTCAATCTGTTTTATTCTGATAAAAAGGAACTGGTATCCGACGCAAGAAAATTATGCAGGATATTGTTACAAGATGGAATGATATGCGACACGCCGAGTTATACCTATGAAAGAGAGGCTGATATCTGGCGTGGAATGTTGCGGATAGGAATGATAGGAGGATAAGGAAGACAATGGGAAATAAAATGAATAAGAGTAATCGGTCATACCGGATAAATATTAAAAATCCGGTTTATTGCGAGGTAATAAGCGATACAGAGGAAAAAACAACATATGGTCCTGTGGCGTCATTAGGAGAGGCGCAGGAAATTCAGGTCACTTCTTCGATGGCTTCGGGAACTTTACATGGCAATGGTGCGGTGGTTGATTCTACATCGCTGATGACAGGACTGGCAGTATCTATGAAGTTGACAAAACTGAACGTGGAAGTTGTGGCGGATATCTATAGGTATGAAGTAACGGATGGTGTTGTGCAGGTTAAGGCAGGAACAGTACCGAAAGAGATTGCACTTGGGTATGAAGTGCAGCAGACAGACGGCAAATCAGAGTATGTATGGCTGTTAAAAGGAAAGCCAAAGCCGACAAATTCCACGGTTCAGCAGTCCGAAACCAATATTAATTACAGTACCGATACAATCGAAATTGATTTCGTAAAGCGTATATCAGACGATATGTTAAGGTATTATGCAGACGCATCCAATCCTGAATTTACAAAAGAACAGGCGGATGCATGGTTTAATGAGGGACCATCTACATTTCCGAAAAAGGCTGAAGCGCCGGAGGAAAATCAGGAAACGGTTAATACAGATGGGAGTGAACAGGAGGAGCAGATTTGAAAACAATCAATGTAAAGCCGGTTGAGGATATTGCAATCAGGCTCAAAGACAGGACATATACGTGCTCTTTCAATATGCTGACTATGGCATATTTGCAGGAAGAGATTGTCAAAATAAAAGAAACTATCAGTGAGGTGTCGCCGGCGCATACGGCGGCACTTATTCTATATGCCGGAATCAAAACAAACGAACCTGATTTTACGGTTGAAGAAGCAAATGCTCTCGCGCTTAATATGTCGCCTGCTCATTATGCGGAGATTATGGGACATTTTAATGAATCAATGCTTACCTCGATGAGCAAGGAACAGGATATGGCGGCAAAAAAAATGATAGCTCAGTATTGGAACGATGTGAAGAAATCGACTTCGGAATAGACGAAGCCTATTATATTTACGTTGAAAAGCTGCATCATACTGAGCAGGAATTTTGGAGCAGCAGCTATCGGAAAATATTGTATGTTGTGGAACGGTATGCAAAAGAACTGAACGCTGGATATGAAACATCCAGCGACAGCGGTGTGATAACAAGTATGAAAGATATAGCGGGGTGGTGATTATGGTTTATAAAAAGGTTATTTATCTCGGACTGGATTACAGTGAGTTTGAAAAGGGTATTAGAAATAGTAATCAAAGGATGAGAGATTTGGATGAAGGATTAAAAAAACTTAATAGTACAACAGAAAGGACAACTACTTCAAAACAAAGATTTCAGCGTCAGGCAGACCACATAAGCGAGTGTATAAAACAACAAGAAAAAGCTATTGAAGAGGCTGAAGAAAAATATAAGGTACTAATTGAATCAAATAAAACAACGGAAGCTAAAGCAAAGGCGGCTGAAAAATCATTAGAAAAACAGCGTATTACATTGCAAAAACTTAAGGAAGCAATGGGTGATATTGATTTCACAAGAGAGATTACTATATATAATGAAGCCTTGGAGGATTTAAATACACAGTTTGAAAATACTCAGGCAACAATGGAAAATACAGTGAGCGCATCAGAAAAATTAGAATGGCAACATAAACATCTGGTGGAACAAATCGGAATACAAATAAAAAAGGTAGAAGCATACAGAAAAGAATACGAGCGATTAGAAGAAACGTATGGAACATCAGATTTTACTAAAAACGTTGGCTTGTCATATAGACAAGCAACAACAGAATTAGAAAAAATGAAAAACGCCCTTGACGCTATGGGGAGTCTTGATTTTGCAAAAAGTATAACCTCTGCCGATGAAAAGCTGGAGAAACTGAATTTAAGGTTACAAATATCTGAATCCGCAATGGGTTCGTATGAAAGCGAGACAAGCAGATTACAGAGACAAGTCGAATATTTGTCGGTACAATTTGATGTGCAGAAGAAAAAAGTAGAAGCGTGTAAAAATGAGTACGAAAGATTGAAAAAAGAACTGGGAAACACAGAGTTTGTTGAAAAAGCAGAGAAAGCATTGCGACAGGAACAATTGGAACTACATAACCTGCAAAATGAGTTGATTCAAACAAAAATCAAGGCAAATGAAGTAAAAGAGAGTATGACGGCGCTTGGACTGGTGCTTACGTCAATTGCGGCGATGTATTTGAGTACGTCAAAGTCAGTGGCAGAATACGCAGGGAATATTATAAGGTTGTCAAATGAAACGCATATTTCGACGCAAACGCTTCAAGAATGGGAGTACACATTTGATTCAATCAATGTTTCGATGGATACGGTGACAGCCTCAATAAGAAATATGACAAATAACATGCAGACAGCGACGACAGGAAGCAACGAAGCATCAAAAGCGTTTACAAAACTTAGTGTTAAAATTACAGATACGCATGGAAAAATGAGAAACTCGGAAGAAGTATTCTATGATGTAATTGACGCGCTCGGCAAGGTGAAGAATGAAACGGAACGTGACCAACTGGCAATGGATATTTTCGGAGAATCTGCAAGTGAGCTGGCGGGAGTAATTAGCATTGGTTCGAAAGGATTAGAAGAATATGCGGATAAAGCGCATGAACTCGGACTAATTATGTCGGATGAATCATTGGCAGGCGCAGGCGAATACGAAAAGGCATTAAAGGAGTTAAATAATGTCTTTACAACTTTAAAAGAAAATGTGGGAATGTTTTTGATTCCGATATTAACAGACTTAGTAAATGCAATCGCGTCGATTCCAACGCCTGTACTTAGCTTAATTGTTATAATTTTATCTATTGTAGCGCCGCTTGTATCAGTATTTTTTGCTGTAAGATCGATTGTGGATTTAGGACATGATATATCTTCCTTTTTTTCAATGGCAGTTAATGGGATGAATAATGTGCATTTTTGGATTCTTGCCATATCACTTGCATTGGCAGTATTAGCGACGGCAATAGCTGTGGTAATAGGAAAGGGTAATGAACTTAACAATTCCCTAAATTCTGTTGGTAATTCTCTTAATAATACTATTGGAAACATCGGAACAAACCGTTTTCAACCACGATACAATGCCCGAGGCACGCGCTCGTTTGCAGGCGGCGAAACGTGGGTTGGCGAGGAAGGACCCGAACTGGTAAATCTTCCGCCGGGCACGCGCATCTATAACAATCAGGAATCCAGACAGATTGCAGGCGGCAACACTTACTACATCAACATGAATATGGATATCACGAAGCTCAAGACGGTAAATGATGTTGTGGAAGCGGTAAGCGGACTGGCAGGTTCTTTGGGAAGCGGAGGGATAATTAATGTCTAGTGTCGTTATTAATTTACACGGTGATACATATATACACACCCGAAATATGGATACCAATTACAGCAGCGCCGACAGATTAAAATACGGTAATGATAATAATGGAATTAGTAACGCTGTATTATTATTCCGTATCGAACCAAGCCTGATGTTATACCACAAGGTTATCAAAAGCGTCACTTTGAAATTCAGAGTGGCGTCAAAACAGTCTTATAACAATGGTAACATCAGCGACACCTCAGTTATGATGGGTGAGGTTATTGTATATGAAGGCGCGCAGGAAGATTATATTAATCAAATCACGCAGAGAAATTCATCTGGGTATCTCACCGGACTAAAAGCGACTACAAGGATAGAACGGCTAAGCGTTAATAATGGGGAATATGCTTCCGTAAATATCGGAACAGGTAATTATGATTGGAATAACGGCTGGCTGACAGTAGTTATTAAAGGATGGACAACAGCTAACAACTATTATTACGGAGAACTGTACGCGAATGACGCCAGCCTGATTGTCGAATACGAAGCCAGAATACCGACACTGACATTAACAGAGCCGGAGAGTAGCACAATCAATAATGCAAATCCGTTCAGTGTAAACTGGGAGTATGCGTGTGAAGCGGGACTTACACAAAAGAGTTATGAAATCGGGTGGTCTTCGAATGGCGGCGTAAGCTGGAATACAACAACGGCGGCTTCTGACCAGACAGTTCATGAGTATCCTGCCAATACATTTCCGGGAGGAAATATAAAATTAAGGCTCCGGGTAACGAATATAGATAATCAGGTAAGCGCGTATGCGGTGATGGATATTTTCGTTACAGATAATGTTCCGTCCGTTACTGCGTCATACCCGAACGGAGTCAACTTAAATAATTCATCCAAGAGCATTTTTACATGGGATTTTGCAGAAGAGGTTTTGGTCGGACAGAAATCATATGAAATCGGGTGGTCATCTGACGGCGGTGCGAACTGGCATACGGTAACGGTTGCCGCAGACAGACATTATCATGAATATCCTGCCAATACATTCCCGGTGGGAAGTATCCGCTGGCGTATTCGTGCGACAAACAACTATAACAAGATAAGCGGGTATTCTTATGCCGAATTTACAGCGATTGGTCAGACGGCAGCGCCTGTTATTGTTTCGGTCAGCCGGGATGCCATACCGACAGTGTCATGGACTGCACAGTATCAGGATTGTTTCGAACTGCGTATCCGGCAGGGCGGAAAGATAATCTATGAAAGCGGTCTGACGCCCGGAAGTACTGTCAGAAGTTTCCACTGTAACGTGATGCTTGCCGACGGGGTGTATTCCGTGGAAATCCGCATGGTCAATACATACGGGTACTATACGGAATGGAATACATACAGTTATGTTCTGGGAACGGCAAAGCCGCAGGCGGCGCAGGTTTCGGAAGTTAGTATACAGAACGGTTTTGGCGTGAAAATCAGCGGGGTTGTGCCGGCAGGCTTAAAAGCGTATGTTGTGCGCAAAAATACCAAAACGAACGAAGCGGTTATTATCGGGGCATACAACGGGGAATTTTATGATTACACGGTTCCGTTGAATCAGGAGTATTTTTATACAATCCGTACATATAACGCGGCAGTTTTGGGCGGGTACACGGACGGAGCGTGGAAGCGTGTTTTTATCGAAGCGGACGGCATGGTTCTTCATGATGCCGCGGATATGAAAAACTTTATCCATGCACATTTCAGCGAAGATACGTTGTTTCAGATTGATGGAACGGACACATACGCAAAAACGTTTCACAATGTCATCGGGAGGAAGTACCCTGTTAAGGAGCGGATGGACTGGATGACGTCGCAGAGGGAAGCTGCGGTATGGCTGTCTGACGAGGCGTATGAGCGGATACGCGATATCAGCCTTACAGCCGGGAATGTATATTATCGGGCGGAAAAGGAAGCGTTTTTGTGCGACATGGAAATACAGCTTACGGGGCGGTATGTCGGCGGCGGAAAGTTTGTGAAGATTTCCCTGAACAGGCTGGACGAGAGTACGGAGGTAAACTTGTTATGAACATAGCGGCGGGCGGTTACACGGAAACGGAATTGTTAAAACATTTGTTTTCACACAACAGGAGCGTGTGGTATGAATATACCATTGCGGATATAAATGACAGGACAATCGGAAAACTGGATATTGAATCAGGGAAGGTTTCTTTTGACTCCCGGCGCGAAATCATGCGGACATTTAGCGCAAGCGCGAAGAAATCGGAATTGATGGACATCAACAAGATGGACGAGCGTATTGTTCCGTGGATGTGTCTGAAATTAAATAACGGCGACGTTATCAAGTGGGCGCTTGGCAGGTTTATTGTGCAGCCGTCAAAAAGTTGCGAGCGGGCGGTTTCAACAATCAGCATAAACGGCTATGATTTGAGTAAAATTGCGTATGACGACAAGGTGGACGGACGGTATTATGTGCCGGCGGGAAGCGTTTATACCTCGGCGGTCGCACAGCTTCTAGGCGGTCTTTACAACAACCTGAATGTGGAGTTTCTGCCGAAAACGAAACAGGCAGACCAAGAGTGGGAAATTGGGACGAGCAAACTCACGATTGCGAATGAGCTGCTTCGCAGCATTAATTATAATCCGTTTTATTTTAACGAATACGGCAATGGCATCATCGAAGAGTATGTCAATCCGGCGAACAGACCGGTGGAGCTGTCGTATTCTACGGTGAAAAACAGCATTTTCCTCGACAGTGTGGAGGTTGAGACGAACCGGTTCGACATTCCGAATAAGTTTATCCGCTACACGGAAAATGTGGATTCCCGGTATCTGATAAGTATTTACGAGAACAATGACGTCAACAGTCCGTTCAGCATTGTAAACCGCGGAAGAATGATTGTGGACGCGGAAATGGTCAATGACATTGCGACGCAGGCGGATTTGGACAGTTATACCATAAGAGCCGCCTTGTCAAAAATGCAGGGAGCGGAAGTTTTGACATTTCGCTCTTTAAATATGCCCGGACACGGATATCAGACCAGTTTGTATGTGGAATGTGATTTGTATGATATCAATAACAAATATGTTGAGACATCATGGGAAATGGAATTAAAAACGGGCGGAACAATGAGACATGTATGTGAAAGGGTATTGAGTATATGAGTATTGCGAGCAATGAATTGTATAAAACGATATCAAATACCGGCAGGAACGGGAAGAAGCAGATACGGCTTGCAACGGTGGCTTCCATTAACAACAATCAAATCTATCTGAAGTTTTACGGCGAAAATGAAGTCAGTCCCAAACCGTACAAAAGGCTTGCCTCTTACACTCCCTATGAAGGGGATGTAGTGGCGGTTCAAAATATCAACGGCTCCTATGTGATTATCGGAGAAATTGTGTCCGGGAGCGGGATTAATTATGGAGAAGGCATCGACATTGTAAATGAGGTCGCCGCAAAGCTCTCATCTGTATCGGGAACCGTCAATATTGTCCAGTACGGGGCAAAGGGCGACGGCGTAACGAATGATACGAATGCCATAAAAACCGCGATAGATTATGTGAAACGGAAAGGAGGTATTTTATATTTTCCGCCCGGTGAATACATTTTCAGCGAACGGCTCCTGATAGACCTTCCAATTAAGATTACCGGCGCGTCCATTGAACAGACGACGCTGCATTTTATCGGAGGCAGACAGGCGGCATCCACATCACCCTATGATTCAGAATGGTGGGAAGAGAGCGACGCGGCGATTCTGGTTTTGTCGGATGATGTGACATTTGAGAATTTCCGGCTTTACGGCGTGTATGATTGGTCGAATACATATTATAACGGCATATCGGCTCACTGGATAGTGCAGAACGCGAACGGACTGCGGTACCAGGGCGCCGAACGGTTCCGTATGACAAACGTAAAAGTAATGGGTTTCCGCAACAATGTGTATATTTACGGCGGATGGGAGAGGTACTTTGTAAATTGTATTTTCTGGGATGCGACGGATTCAGGCATTAAATATACGGCATTACAGCGCGAATTGGTCGGCATGTGGTCAAACAGCGGTGATTTAATTATGGCGTGCAGTTTTGTCAATAACCATGTGGCGGGATTTTACGCAGAAGCTACATTTCAGACAAGTCTTTATAACTGCGTGTTCGAGTATAACCAGCGTGCGATTATCGCGGATAACTGCGTCAACATGATGTTTATCAACTGCTGGAACGAGGCGAACCTTGATAAAATCGTGGTGAAGGGGACTGCGAAGTTTGACGGTGGCTACAATATAACCAGAAGCACGGTGGACCATGACGGAACAGGACATGTGATTATGCAGATGAACTCGGACACGACAATTATGCAGGGCACGAATATTGTGTTCCGGCAACAGAACGGCATCATCATCAAAGGCGTGCATCTGGGTGAGGAACTCACCAATATATTGGAGAATCCTGCATTTGGGAAGGAGTCCGGCGGTGTATTTCTGGTGCCGAGCCTTGAAAGCTGGGAGAAGTATCCGGCATGGGCGATGGACATTTCAACAGATGTAACCTGCAACGGCGCGTATTCCATTGCTTACAACATTACCGGAAGAACAGATAATCCCGAATTTTGTTTACACCAGACAATCGAAGGACTGTCTCCCGGTGAGTATAACATTGAATGTGATATTATGGCGCCCGACAGGTTCAGTGTCGACAAAGGTTTCGTGCTGGCCGCTTCCTATAAGAACGGTAACGGTGTCGGTATCGGGTGGAATACATATACATACGATATTATCGGAAACAATGCGTGGGAGCGCGTCACATTTAAGATTACGCTTCCTGAAGACTGTACCAGTGTGCAGGTGAAATTCGGACCGAAGAACAACGGCATCTGCTATATGGCAAATCCGGTGATGAGCGCTACAGACGCGGCGGTTGCCAATAACGTCTATATCAGAAAAAGCGGTTCCAATTCAAAGGAACTGATGATTTATGATATTAATAACGCATTGCTTGGAAAACTTACCATGCAGTAGAGCCATCTTTGACAGGATGGCTTTTGTTATATAAAGAAGGAGGAATTATTTTGGAAACAATCGCAGGCATTTTAATCAGTTCCGGCGTGACACTGCTGGTCTGCATTATTAATAACCACTATCAGGCAAACGCTACAAGAACCCTTATGGAATATAAACTGGAACAGCTTACAAACAGGGTGGACAAGCATAACGAAGTCATTGAGCGAACATATAATCTGGAACAGGACGTCGCGTTAATTAATGAGAAGATAGCAGTGGCAAATCACAGAATCGCGGATTTGGAGAGAGGGGAAACATGAGCAAACAAAAAAGCGCAAAACCAAAGAAACCAAAGTTACAGATGAGCAAGGTATTGACGGCATTGATTCTGTTTGTCGCCCTGATTGACTTACAACTTAGTTACATACTGGCGTTTATGGGTAAGGAGATTGCTGAAACGCTTTCTGTTGCAATTGTTACGGAAATAGTTGCCGTGATACTCGGATATTTTATCAAGTCGTTCAACGAGACGCGGGAAGAAAAGAGGATGAAACTTGAGAACGCAAAATTTGAAAATGAAAAGACAGAGAGGGACGGGAACGTTCCGGAAAGAGAGGAAAATCTATGAATTTACAGGCATTTATTATTTTACTGGCGGCATGTGCCACAGTGACATCGCTTTTAACGGAGGCGGTGAAATCATTTTTTGATATGCAGAAGATTAAATATGCGAGCAACGTCGTTGTTCTGGTGATAGCAATAGTCGTGGGTTGCGCTAGCGCAATGATTTATTACTACATATTTGCAGTGCCATTTACACCGCTTAACTGTATCATGGCGGTATTTCTGGGACTTGCGAACTGGGTCG
>CAJTZH010000046.1 GCA_910584325.1 uncultured Lachnospiraceae bacterium
GTGTTTGGAAGCTGTGGGGGCGGTCTTAGCGTTCTTGCCGGATTATCGGATTTTACATTTATGGAAGAAAAGAACGGAAAGTTGTTTGTAAATACGCCGAACGCGCTTGATAACAACTATACGGCGAAGTGTGACACGGCGTCGGTCAAATTCCAGAGTGAGGAGACGGAAAACGTTGATTTTGCCGGTGATGAGGCGGCGGTAATCGAAGCGATGAGACAGCTCGTTTCCATGCTCCCTTCCAATAATGAAGATGATGCGTCTTTTGAAGACTGCGAAGATGATTTGAACAGAGTATGCGATGGCATCGAAAACGGCATGGGTGACCCTGCTTATGTACTTACCACGCTTTCTGACAACGGCGTATTTTTTGAAGTAAAGAAAGATTACGCAAAGAAGATAGTGACCGGGTTTATCCGCCTGAACGGGGCGACGGTTGGCGCAGTGGCGAACCGTACGGAGCTGCTTGACGAACAGGGTAACGTTTCCGAAAAGTACGATGCGAAACTTTGTCCGAACTGTGCGTTAAAAGCAGCGGATTTCATTAACTTCTGTGATGCGTTTAACATTCCGGTTCTGACCCTTGCAAATGTTGACGGCTATGTTGCAACGCTGGGGGCAGAGAAAAAGATTGCCAAGGCGGCGTCAAAACTTACATATGCGTATGCGAATGCCACGGTACCGAAGGTTACGGTTGTGACGGGGAATGCGCTTGGCACGGCGTCTGTTACGATGGGCTCAAAAGCGCTTGGATGTGACCTTTATTATGCATGGCCAAATGCGCAGATTGGTATGATGGATGCTGAATTTGCGGCAAAGATTCTTGCTTGCGGCAAAGATGCGGCTGCTGTATCCGAGGCACAGGCTGAGTACGCAAAGCTTCAGAGCAGCGAATCCGCTGCGGCAAGAGGATTTGTTGATGCGGTGCTTGAACCTGCCGATACGAGAAAGTATGTAATTGAAGCATTCGAGATGCTTTTCACAAAGAGAGAGGACCGTCCAGGCAAGAAGCATGGCACGGTTTAGTGAGGTGGTGCCAAAATGAAGAAATTATTAAGTTTATTATGCATGGCAGCCTGTCTGTTTTCTCTGGCAGCCTGTACGACTGACAGCGGTAATAATAATGCGGCGTTATCAGAATCGGAACAGAAGAGCTATAATTCCGTATTTGAGTTTTTTGTCGAAGGAATTGCCTCGACACCGGACGCGGATGTTGCGCTGATTCTTGAGAATGAAGGCGGACAGTACGTGGAAGAAGTTGTGAGCGGAGTCGGCGTTGTGTATCCGGCGTGGAAGAACAACAGGAGTGAGATTGGAGAGTATATCGGCATTCTTGAGACAGAATGCAAGGTTGCGGGCGATACGGTTGTTGTAACGGGCAAAGTTGATTATTCGAAAAGAGATGCCAGCGTCAGGATGACGTTTGACAAGAACGGCGCGATTGCAGGGTTTGCTATTGAACCGTTTTATACGTGGGGCGAGAAGATGACAAAAGCGGCGCTCAATACGGTAATCGGTATCGGCGTGGTATTTTCGGTGCTGATTCTGATGTCGCTTTTGATTTCGTGCTTTAAGTATATCAACCGCATTGAGACGGCGGTTAAGAATAAGAGAGAGAGTAAATCGCAGATTGCGCAGGAAGGAATGGATAATACCATTGCCCAGATAGTGCAGAAGGAAGAAGAGGAACTGGTAGACGACCTTGAACTGGCTGCGGTGATTGCGGCGGCGGTTGCGGCATATACAGGAACTTCTGCAGACGGATTTGTTGTCCGCTCAATCAGAAAATCTAATAAAAATAAATGGAAGAACGCGTAAGTTCTTGATTCGTTGAATGGAGGAAATAAAATGAAGAATTATACAATAACTGTAAATGGAAATGTATATGATGTAACAGTCGAGGAAAACGGCGCAGGCGGCGTATCCGCTCCGGTGGCGGCACCTGTGAAGGCAGCACCGAAAGCAGCTCCAAAGGCGGCGGCTCCTGCGGGCGCGCAGGGAAGCGTTAAAGTAAACGCTCCGATGCCAGGCAAAATCTTAAAGGTATCCGCATCAAACGGACAGGCTGTCAAGAAGGGCGAAGTACTGCTTATTCTTGAGGCGATGAAGATGGAAAATGAGATTGTTGCTCCACAGGATGGAACAGTAGCAAGTATTAACGTGGCAGTTGGTGATTCCGTTGAGGCTGGTGCTGTATTAGCTACAATGAACTAATTATATTCCGCGGGGATATAAGAATCATGAAACTGGGAGGTCAGATATGAGCTATGTATTAGACACACTTGGAAATCTTTTGCATCAGACGGCATTTTTTAACCTTACCTGGGGTAATTATCTCATGGTGGCTGTTGCATTGTTTTTCTTGTATTTAGCAATCGCAAAAGGGTATGAACCTCTGCTTCTTGTACCGATTTCATTCGGTATGTTACTGGTTAATCTTTATCCCGATATTATGATGCGGGTGGAAGAATCCAGTAACGGCGTAGGCGGTTTATTACATTATTTTTATTTACTGGATGAATGGAGTATTTTGCCTTCATTAATCTTTATGGGCGTCGGCGCCATGACGGACTTTGGACCGCTGATTGCCAATCCTGCCAGCTTCCTTCTGGGTGCTGCGGCGCAGATTGGTATTTTCGGCGCGTACATAATGGCGATTCTGTTAGGATTTAACGATAAGGCAGCAGCAGCGATTTCCATTATCGGTGGTGCGGACGGTCCTACATCAATTTTCCTTGCAGGCAGGCTCGGACAGACGGAGTATATGGGACCGATTGCGGTGGCAGCGTATTCCTATATGTCGCTGGTTCCGATTATTCAGCCGCCGATTATGAAACTGCTGACGACGGAGAAGGAGAGAAAGATTAAGATGGAACAGCTTCGTCCTGTATCCAAGCTTGAGAAGATTCTCTTCCCGATTATCGTAACAATCGTAGTGGTTTTAATTCTTCCTACAACAGCGCCGCTTGTCGGTATGCTGATGTTAGGTAATCTCTTTAGAGAGTCCGGCGTTGTGAAGCAGCTGACAGAAACGGCTTCTAATGCGCTTATGTACATCGTTGTTATTATACTCGGTACTTCAGTAGGAGCAACCACAAGCGCGGAAGCGTTCTTAAAGCTGACGACGCTGAAGATTGTCGCATTAGGTCTGATTGCTTTTGCTGTTGGTACGGCAGCCGGTGTGCTGTTTGGCAAACTGATGTGCAAGGCAACGCACGGTAAGGTTAATCCGCTGATTGGTTCGGCAGGCGTATCGGCAGTGCCGATGGCGGCGAGAGTATCGCAGAAGGTTGGTTCCGAGGCGGATCCGACAAACTTCCTGCTGATGCACGCAATGGGACCGAATGTAGCCGGCGTTATCGGCACTGCTGTGGCGGCAGGTGCCTTTATGGCAATGTTTGGCGTCATGTAACCATATGCGGTATGGAATAAATGGTATTGAACGATTATTTTAGGAGGAATAGAGTAATGGCAGAACAGGCAAAGAAACCGGTTAAGATTATGGAAACCGTTTTGCGTGATGCGCACCAGTCGCTGATTGCTACCAGAATGACGACCGAGCAGATGCTTCCTATCATCGACAAGATGGATAAGGTCGGCTATCATGCAGTAGAGTGCTGGGGAGGCGCAACATTTGACGCGTCACTTCGATTTTTAAAGGAAGACCCATGGGAGAGACTTCGTAAGCTGCGTGACGGCTTTAAGAATACAAAGCTTCAGATGTTGTTCCGTGGACAGAATATTTTAGGATACAATCACTACGCGGACGACGTTGTGGAATATTTCGTACAGAAGTCTATTGCGAACGGTATTGATATCATTCGTATTTTTGACTGCTTTAACGATTTGGACAACCTTAAAACAGCTGTATCGGCAGCCAACAAGGAAAAAGGACATGCGCAGGTTGCGCTTTCCTACACCTTAGGCGAGGCGTATACGCTGGATTACTGGAAGGATATGGCAAAGAAGATTGAGGATATGGGAGCAAATTCCCTTTGTATCAAGGATATGGCAGGTCTTCTTGTTCCATATAAGGCAACGGAGCTTGTTGAGGCGTTAAAGGCAGGTACGGACCTTCCAATTCAGCTTCATACGCACTATACGTCGGGCGTTGCTTCCATGACATACTTAAAGGCGATAGAGGCAGGCTGTGATATTATTGATACGGCTATGAGTCCGTTCTCTATGGGAACGAGCCAGCCGGCAACGGAGGTTATGGTAGAGACATTTAAGGGAACTCCTTACGATACAGGTCTTGACCAGAATCTGTTGGCGGAGATTGCGGATTACTTCCGGCCGATTCAGGAAGAGTGTTTAAAGAGCGGTCTTCTGAATCCGAAGGTGATGGGCGTTAATATTAAGACGCTTCTGTACCAGGTACCGGGTGGTATGCTGTCCAATCTTGTTTCACAGCTTAAGGAAGCAAAACAGGAAGACAAGTACTATGATGTTCTTGAAGAAGTGCCAAGAGTGCGTAAAGACTTCGGTGAGCCGCCGCTCGTTACACCGTCTTCACAGATTGTCGGTACACAGGCTGTATTAAACGTACTGCAGGGTGAGCGTTACAAGATGTTTACAAAGGAATCGAAGAAGGTTCTGATGGGCGAGTTCGGTAAGACGGTAAAACCGTTTAACGCGGAAGTTCAGAAGAAAGCAATCGGTGACGCGACACCGATTACATGCCGTCCTGCGGATTTGATTGAACCGCAGCTTGAGAGGTATGAGAAAGAAATCGCGCAATACAAGCAGCAGGATGAGGACGTGCTTACATATGCATTGTTCCCGCAGGTTGCGACTGATTTCTTCAAGTACAGGGAAGCACAGCAGACAAAGGTTGACCCGGCTGCTGCGGATACGGAGAATAAGGCTTATCCGGTATAAATAGACGAAAGAACAGACAGGATAAGGAAATGATAGGAGCTGTTGAAAAATAGACGAGTGTCTATGAAACAACAGCTCCTTTTATTTCTGATGAAAAATGAAAAGAGAACAATCATACTGACTGCTCCCTTTTTGAAAAGTTATACTCTTGAAAGATATTCTCCTGTTCTGGTATCAATCTTGATAACGTCCTCCTGATTCACGAACAGAGGAACATACACGGTTGCGCCGGTCTCAACAGTAGCAGGCTTTGTTGCGCCAGTAGCGGTATCGCCCTTTACACCCGGTTCTGTTTCTGTGATTGCAAGCTCTACAAAAAGCGGCGGTTCAATGGCAAATACCTGACCATTATGCGAGCAGAGCTTAACCATCTCATTCTCCTTGACGAACTTCAATGCGTCGCCCACACTGTCGGCACCTAAAGTAACCTGTTCAAATGTGGTCGTTTCCATGAAGTTGTAAAGGTCTCCGTCTCTGTATAAATACTGATATTCTGCTCTTTCAATATGAGCCTGTGGAAGCTTCTCTGTCGGTCTGAACGTCTTTTCAACAACGCCGCCACTCTTTATATTCTTTAATTTGGTTCGAACGAATGGCGAACCCTTACCAGGTTTCACGTGCTGAAATTCAATGATGGTATAAATATTACCTTCCATCTCAACAGTCAATCCGTTCTTAAAATCTCCTGCCTGTACCATAAAACGGTATACCTCCTTGGAATAATCTTCTACTATTCTATAATATATAAAAGATTTTATCAAGAACTTTTTGCGTTCACTTTGAAGTAGTTGGCGATACCCGGCTTTTCAATACAATAAACATAAAAAAGCAGTAGACAACACCCATGATGCACCCGCAGAGCAAAAGAAACAGAATCGGAATATCCGCCAGCGCGCTTTCGGAAAAAATGTGCTTAAAATATAGCGCAACCCCTGCCGAAATAGTAAGGGAGAGCGCAGGCTTTATCACAAACTGGAAGACGTCAAACGTCACGGAATACAGACTGTTTAAAAAGGTGGCGCTCAACAGGGCAAGCAGAATTTCACTTACCAGGAACGAAATTAAAAAACCTGTAATCCCCATTTTTGGTATCAGCAGGACTATCAGCAGTATCTTTAACAGATGACATGAAACATCAAGAAACAGTGTCTGCTTTGTTTTCCCGAGACCGTTTAAAATGCTCGCGAGCGTGGTGCTGATGTAAAGAAAAGGGCATATCCACGCAAACGCGGTTACATAGATGCCAACCTGCGCAACACCAAACAGAAGCGTTCCGGCTTCATTTCCCCAGATTAAAAAAGCGCCGAGGCAGAAGATACCGATAAGCATACTATATTCGTAGGCGGTATAGATGGTTTTCTTCACCAAGTCGGTGTGCCGGTTTGATTTGGCGCCCGATACGGCAGGGAGCAGCATGGCGGAGAACGAATTAATCAGCGTGGAAGGAAGCATAATCAGAGGAAACGCCATTCCGGATAAAATGCCGTATGTACTGAGACTTTCGCTGACGCTTAAGCCGTTTTGGCGCAGCATCGCAGGAATCAGAACAGCTTCCATACTGTGTATAAAGCTTAAAATAACGCGGTTTAGAGACAGAGGAACTGCCATATGAAGCATTTTACCTGCCAGATTCATCGGATTTTTGATGCGGAAGTCTTTTGCGGTCAGGGAACAGATTGTTAATGAGAAAAGGCAGGAAGCAGCCTCTCCGCAGAGAAGACCCGCCATTCCCGTCGCGGCGCTTACGGGCAGTCCTTTACTTTCACGGATGGTGAAAATTAATAAGACGCTGCCTACGCGGATAATCTGTTCTATAAGCTGGGCGGCAGCCGGAACAGCGGCGTTGCTTTTCCCCATATAATAGCTTGTAATACTGTTGTGAATCACCGCAAGTGGAATGGAAAGCGACAAAATCCTGATTAAGGAAATGCATCGTGCGTCGTTAAAAATATGTACGGCAATGACTGGCGCGGTGAAGAACAGTACGGCGGCGCTTGCCGCTGCAAGTATCAGTGAGAGCAGCATGCCGATAATCAATGAATCTTTGGAATGTTTTTTTTCACCGGATGCCAGGTGCGCCGCCGTGTAGCGGGAAATCGCAATGGAGATGCCGCTTGAAGAGATGGCGAGGCAAATGGAATTTAAGGGAAAAACCATCTGGTAAAGTCCCAGACCTTCGGCTCCGATGGTATTTGTGAGAAAAATACGATAGTAAAATCCCAGCAGACGGGTTATGATACCGGCGCAGGTAAGAATCAAGGTTCCTTTTAGGATGGTGTTTGTTTTCATGCATTTGTCCTGCGAGATTTCTTATTATCATTATATGGCTGTTTCGCATAATATATTAATGGAAATAATTCGCGGCGGGCGGTGAAAAATATGATTTATTTGGATAATGCGGCAACGACTCAGGTGAAACCGGAAGTAGCGGACGCCATGATGCCGTATTTTCATGAAAAATATGGAAATCCTTCCAGTCTCTATGAGATTGGGGTAGAGAATAAAGAGGCGATTAATGAAGCGCGGGTGCAGCTTGCGCAGACAATCGGAGCAAAGGATGGTGAAATTTATTTTACTTCAGGAGGGACGGAATCAGACAACTGGGCGCTTCGAAGCACGGCAGAAAGCTACTCGGACAAAGGAAAACACATCATTACCAGCACCATTGAACATCATGCCATTGCACATACCTGCGAATATTTAGAAAAAAAAGGTTACGAAATAACCTATATAAATGTCGACGATTGTGGTATGATAAAGATAAACGAATTAAAGAATGCGATTCGCAAGGACACCATTCTGATATCCGTGATGTTTGCC
The DNA here is from genome assembly GCA_910584325.1 of uncultured Lachnospiraceae bacterium. Lineage (GTDB taxonomy): Bacteria > Bacillota > Clostridia > Lachnospirales > Lachnospiraceae > MGBC120314. The sequence goes on from CAJTZH010000046.1 coordinate 7,702, forward strand.
AATAACGAGGTAGGCACAATAGAGCCTGTTGAAGAAATTGCTCGGATTGCGAAGCAGGCGGACGTTTTGTTTCACACGGACGCGGTCCAGGCATACTGCCATGTTCCGATTCATGTCAAGAAATTGGGAATAGATATGCTCAGCGCCAGCGCCCACAAATTTGGCGGTCCCAAAGGGGTAGGTTTTCTTTATGTGAGAGAAGGAATCCTTCTTTCTCCGATGATGTTCGGCGGAGCCCAGGAGCGGACAATGCGCGCGGGAACCGAGAATGTCCCGGGAATTGTCGGAATGGCAGAGGCGGCAAAACTTTCCCACCGGTATCTTACCGGGAATATGGAGCGGGAGCGGCGTATGAGAGATTATCTGGTAAAGCGTGTCATGCGCGAGATTCCGTTTGTCCGTTTTAACGGTTCCAAAACCAGCAGGCTTCCCGGCAACGCTAGTTTCAGTTTCGGTTATGTGGACGGACAGACGCTGGTTGTTATGCTCGATATGGAAGGCGTGTGCGCGTCAAGCGGTTCAGCTTGTTCGTCGTCTTCCCATGCGCCTTCTCATGTACTGACGGCTATGGGAATACCTGAAAGTACAGCGCTTGCGACACTTCGTCTTACGATTGGCGCAGATACGACAAGGGACGAGGTGGACAAAACGGTCAATGCCTTAAAGAAGATTGTGGCGCAGCTGCGCAGCAAATCGGCGGATTATCAGAGGGCGCTCCGAAAGAATTACTGGAGGTAATATGTCAGCAAAAAAAGTAGTTGTAGGCATGTCGGGAGGCGTGGATTCTTCCGTGGCGGCTTACCTGCTGAAAAAGCAGGGATATGAGGTCATTGGCGTGACCATGCAGATGCAGGAGAGTGAAGATAAAAGAGAGCTTGTTGAGGAATGCGGCAAAGACTGCATTGCAGCAGACGCAATGCGGGTTGCCAATAGCATTGGAATTGCGCATTATGTGTTGGATTTTAGGAAAGAATTCAAAGAACATGTGATTCATTATTTTCTGAGAGAATATGCCTGCGGGCGCACGCCAAATCCCTGCATAGTCTGTAATCGTTATGTAAAATGGGAAGCGCTTTTAAACAGAAGCAAGGAGCTTGGAGCGGATTATATCGCGACAGGGCATTACGCGAGAATTGCGCGGCTTTCAAACGGCAGATTTGCCGTTAGAACTTCGGTAACGGCAAAGAAGGACCAGTCATACGCGCTATACAATCTTACGCAGGACCAGCTTAAAAGGACACTGATGCCCGTAGGTGGTTATACAAAGGAGGAGATTCGCCGTATCGCAAAAGAAGCGGAAATTCCTGTGGCAGATAAACCGGACAGTCAGGATATCTGTTTTGTGCCGGATGGAGACTATGTACGATTTATTGAAGAAAACGGCGTGTCTGCCGGCAGAGGGAATTTTGTGGACACGGCGGGAACTGTACTGGGAACACATAAAGGAATTTATCATTACACGGTAGGACAGAGAAAAGGATTAAATCTTGCCCTCGGACATCCTGTCTTTGTCAAAGAGATACATAAGGACAAAAACGAAGTGGTGCTTGCGGACAACGAGGCGCTGTTTACGGACAGGCTTGTAGCGGAGCGAATGAATTATATGTCGCTTGAAGATTTCAGCGGGGAGTTGCGCGCTTTTGCTAAAATCCGTTATAATCATAAAGGTACATGGGCAACCATTAGAAAGGTTTCGGATGACAGAATTGAGTGTGTGTTTGATGAACCGGTACGCGCAGTGACTCCGGGACAGGCCGTTGTATTTTATGACGGTGAGTTTGTTTTAGGCGGAGCAATTATTATAGAGTAGAGGAGATTATGTTGTATGTGGTATGAAGAGGCTGTATTTTATCAGATTTATCCGTTGGGATTTTGCGGTGCGCCCACGGAAAATGACGGTGTGACCGTATCAAGGATTTTAAAGGTGATTGACTGGATTCCTCATATGAAGGAACTGGGGATTGGCGCGATTTATTTTTCGCCGGTATTTGAGAGCGACGCGCACGGCTATGATACCAGGGATTATAGCCGGATTGACTGCCGTCTGGGAACAAACGAAGATTTTAAGAAAGTGGTAAGAGCATGTCATGAAGCGGATATCCGCGTCGTGATTGACGGTGTGTTTAACCATGTGGGAAGAGGATTTTTCGGATTTCAGGACGTGTTACAAAACCGTGAAAATTCCCGTTATAAAGACTGGTTTCACATTAATTTTGGAGGAAATAACGGGTATAACGACGGGTTGTGGTATGAAGGCTGGGAAGGATATTTTAATCTGGTAAAGCTTAATCTGCGCAATCCGGAAGTTGTCGGATATCTTCATGACCAAATACGCGGCTGGGTATCGGAATTTGATATTGACGGACTGCGTCTCGACGTGGCATATTGTCTGGACAATGATTTTATACACGGACTCCGTGAACTTGCAAACAGCATTAAACCCGGATTTTTCCTGCTTGGCGAGATGCTTCACGGCGATTATAATATGAAAATGAATGACGGCATGCTGCACAGCGTGACAAATTATGAATGTTATAAGGGTCTGTATTCAAGCTTTAATTCCATGAATATGTTTGAGATTGCCCACAGCATTAACAGGCAGTTCGGGAAGGAAAACTGGTGCCTGTACAGAGGAAAGCATCTGCTTAATTTTGTGGATAATCATGACGTAAACCGTATCGCGAGTACATTGACCAATGAAAAGCATCTGCCGTTAATTTATGGTCTTATGATGTCCATGCCGGGTATTCCATGCATTTATTATGGCAGCGAGTGGGGTGTCCAGGGCGTTAAGGCAAACGGAAGCGACGCGGGAATCCGCCAAAGCTATGATACCTTCGAATTCAATGAACTGACGGAACGGATAGCAAAGATGGCAAAGGCTCATAGTGAAAGCAAAGCGTTATGTTATGGCGATTATGAGATGCTTGTTCTGACAAACAGGCAGTATGTGTTCCAGAGAACGGCGGCAGACGAGAGAGTGATTGTTGCTATCAACGCGGACGAAAATCCGTATACGGCGCATTTTAACGCGGGATGCGGCATGGCGGAGGATTTACTTACAGGAGAGAACCATGACTTTGGAGGGGGCAGCGAACTTTTACCGTATTCGGTGAGTTTTTGGAAGTGTGAGCGGTAGGAAAGGGACATAGGTATTAAAGAGGACAGAATGGAATGGAAAGCATTGATAAATAAACAAATCAGCCTTGATGATAAATATTTGATGATGTATAGAAGAGGAGTAATATGAAAACGGGAATAAAGAAAGCAGAATATATCAGAATTGGGATATTTGCGGCAGTTGTGTTTTTGCAGATGTGTGTTCTGGTGTACTGTTTTACTGTAAAAAAGAAAGATTATCATAGTGACGAATTGTTTTCCTACGGATTGGCGAATAGCTACTATCAGCCGTTTATCAATGCAAATGACCATGAAGGGATTGAACAGATTAATAATCACAAATGGCTTTCGGGGGAAGTAATTAATGATTATTTGTCGGTAGAGAAAGAACACCGCTTTGCCTATGACTCCGTATACTATAATAATTCAAAAGACGTACATCCTCCGTTTTACTACATGGTATTGCATACGATTTGTTCTTTTTTTCCGGAAATATTTACGGAATGGTTTGGCTTTGGACTCAATCTGGTACTGTTTTTACTGAGTCAGATTTTAATTTATCTGATTATGAGGGAAATAACCAAAAGCAGCGTTTTGTCTCTGGCAGCAGTCGTACTCTATGGTTTTAATCAGGGAGGAATCGATACATATATTTTTGTAAGAATGTATGCTATGTGTACATTCTTTTTGCTGCTCTGCCTCTATCTGCATATCAGGTTGTTTTATGGAGACGGTAACAAATACAAGCTTTTTATTTTGCTGGCGTTCACCACTTTTTTGGGCGGAATGACACATTATTACTATTTAATAGCGGCGGGAGTAATTTCGGCATGTTTTTGTATCTGGTATCTTACAAAAAAACAATACAGGTTTCTGGTATTGTATGCCGTTATTATGCTGGCTGCGGCGGGAATGGTGATAGCCGCGTATCCTTTTGTCCTGACACAGCTTTTGCGCTTTGAGGGAAACCGTGACGTCGCGTCAAATTCTTACGGCGGATTCTGGTTTGAATGGAGAGTTCTGATCAGTTGTATGGTGTCCGAACTGTCAGGAATTAATCTTTCCATCATGCCGACATATTTTTGGATATATTTGACGGAAGTTATGCTGGCTGCGGCTGTCGTTTTGATTCCGGCATGCTTTCTGTTGCGCAAAGAAACATGGTTTCAGCATGCTGTATCGTGGCTGAAAGATAAAGTAAAAAATATGGCGAAAGGGTTATTGCGGATAAATGTTGTGCATTTATCAATGGTATTCTGTTCCGCTGCGCTCATGATTGCTGCCGCGGCTACGGTGCCGGTATATAAAATGGGGACGGCGGCGACAAGGTATTTGTTTCCAATATATCCTGTACTGATAATTTTGTTTGTGCTGTTGTTAAACAGTATGGCAGCGGCAGTGTTGAGATTTGTGCTGTTTTTTATCGGTAAGAACGGTTTAGAGGCAGAAAAGAGTATAAAAATCAGACATGTGCTTGCAATGACGGCGATTCTCGTATGTCTGCTGATGAATCATCTGTATACTAGGATAAATTTTTATTTTGATTATGAAAAAGAACGTCTGATTCAAAATTATGTAAAATTAGACGAATTGCCGCGGGACGCAGATTATATATTTGTATTAAGAGAGTTTTGGATTTTGAATTGTTTGACGCCTTCGTTCCGGGATATTCCACATTTTTTTGCGACAAATGTGGACGCGTTGTTTTATTTGGAAGATGAACTGAATGCGCTGGAGTCACAGAATCCTGTGTATCTTGTGATGGAAATTCCAAACTGGAAAGATTTGGCGGGGACAGACGAAGAGGAACTAAAGCTTGACAAGGAGTTTGAACATAAAATGCAGACGGCGGGGGATGTGGAGAGCGAGAGAACAAAAGAGATATTGAAGGAATATGAAACATTTTTCAGAAATTTAAATATATGCGGCTGTTTTGAGTATATTGGCAATAGTGCGGTTTATGGAAGAGAAGTTTTTATATTCAAAATAAAATCATAGAATGTTCAAAATATTAATAGAAAATTTACAAATAAATTTACAAATAGGTTATGTTATGATATACTTTATACAGTAAAACGTAGTCTACAGATAGGAGAGAAGAGATGGCGTCCTTTAATTATAAAGCACTTATGCCTGACGGCAAGGAAGTGAAGAGCAGTGTCAATGCGATTGACATGGAAGAAGCTAAGGCAATGGTTAAGGCACAAGGCGGAATGTTGCTTGATATTAACGAGGCCGGCGCTCTGGACAAGGAGATTGAACTGCCTTTTAATTTAGGACAGAAGAAAGTGAGTTCCAGAGATTTGTGTGTATTTTGCCGCCAGTTTGTCAGTATTATTGAAGCAGGTGTCAGCATTGTGCAGGCGTTGGAGATGCTTTCAGAGCAGACGGAGAATAAGAGGCTTGCTAAGGCATTGCAGGAGACGAAAGACAACGTGGAAAAGGGAGATACGTTGTCGTCTGCCTTTATGAGAAATCCCGACATCTTTCCGAAGCTGTTTGTCAGCATGGTTGAGGCGGGTGAAGCTTCCGGAAGTCTGGAAGTTGCCGTTTCGCGTATGGCGGTTCAGTTCGAAAAGGATAATCATATTAAGAGTCTCGTAAAGAAAGCAATGACATATCCGATTGTGCTGCTCTGTGTTGCTGTTCTCGTCGTAATTGCGATTCTTACATTTGTAATGCCTACGTTTGTGGATATGTTTGAGACGATGGATGTTGAACTTCCGTTCATGACGAAGCTTCTGATTTCTGCCAGTAATTTTGTCGTACATAAATGGTATGTTCTGATTATTGCTGTTGTGGTTGTTGTCGCGGCATGGATTGTATTTTCTCATAATCCGCAGGGTAAGTACCTGATTGCCAAAGCACAGATTAAAGTGCCGGTGTTGAGTAATCTTGTTATGAAGACGGCGTGCGCGCGCTTTGCGCAGACGCTGCAGACACTTTTGATGGCGGGCATGTCAATGATGGACGCGCTGGATATCTGCTCGAAGACAATGGACAATTTGCTGTATCGGGATGCGCTGCTGGATGTCAGGGATAATGTATCGTTAGGTTCTTCTCTGGCAGGTGAATTAAAGCGGACGAAACTGTTTCCGGCGATGATTTGTCATATGGTAGGTATTGGCGAAGAGACAGGTAATCTTGAACAGATGCTTGAGAGCTGCGCGAATTATTATGATGAGGAAGTGGAGAATGCGACACAGCAGCTTACGGCGATGTTGGAGCCGTTGATTATCGTGGTGATGGCGTGTATGGTATTATGTATCGTGCTTGCGATTTATACGCCGATGATGAAGATGTATGATTCTATCGGATAACAATGCTTGAGGATGAGAATTATGAGAGACAGAAACGCGAATGCCGGATTTTCTTTGGTGGAATTGATGGTGGTTGTGGCAATCATATCAGTGCTGGTTGGCGTATTTGCGCCCGCCCTGTTGCGTCAATTGGAGAAAGCCAGAATTGTAAAGGACAAGGCGACGGTTGATGCGGTTGCTACGGCGGTAGCTGTGGCGTGGAACGACCCGGAGGTGACGGATAAGTCTGTGGCGTCGGGTGACTCGCTTGTTTCGGTTTCGACCGGTATTGACGTCGGAGACGCAACAGTGGCTTACGACGGAGCGGGCGGAGATTTTAGTTCCGCATGCCGGATAGTGCTTGGATATTCACAGGTGAGTTTTGAATCTGACGCTTTTTCGGGAGTAACTTTGCTTAAGACGGAGATTGATTTGGTCACCAATAAGGTTCATGTGACGGCGGAAGGCTCGTCGATTGAACTGCCAGACGGCAGTATTGGTGAATATTACGTTATCAAATGAATTGATTTAGCACAATACCCGTGCTGATTAATTATAAACATTTATTTTAAGGAGGCATTTTATTATGAAAAATGAAATGAAGTTAAACAACAAAGGTTTCTCGTTAGTAGAGCTGATTGTTGTAATTGCTATTATGGCAATTTTGGTTGGTGTTCTGGCACCGTCCGTATTGGGACAGCTTGACAAGGCAAAGGTTGCAAAAGATAAGCAGACAATTGATACGATTGCAACTGCTGTAGTAGTAGCTTATACAGACCCGGATATTACAGGTTCTAAAGAAATTACGTCATTCCCTCTTGGTACAACTACCGAATATACCGGAACACCAGATATTAAATCATTTATGGATGTTATTCATACGACAGTAGGATATACGGAAGTTGCAATTGAGTCGAATGAGTACAAGGGTGCAGACGCGATTACAATCGAAATCAACACCACAACAAATAAAGTTAAAGTTAAGCTTATGAAGGGTACAGAAGAATTATATTCAACTACGAAGTAAGTTTGTGATACGGGTGGAACAATGTTATCAGTATACATAATAATCGGTTTATGTGGTCTGTTCCTTGGGGAGATTGTGAATCTTCTGATTGACAGATTGCCGGAAGGAACAAACAGAATAACAAAGAGGTTTCACTGTATGAAATGCGGCTCGGATATCAAGTGGTATGATACCATACCACTTGTGAGCTGCATTATGTTAAAAGGCAGGTGCAGGCACTGTGAGGCTAAGATTTCAATTCAGTATCCCATAATTGATATTGTCAATGGGGCAGGGTATATACTGATATGCTGTGTAGGCGGGCTTAATGTGCTGAGTGCCTTGTACTGCTTGAGTTTTTCAGTCTTAACTGTGATTGCGGTGATAGACTGGCGTACATATGAGATACCGGTTGTTCTCAATATAATGTTAGGGATTTTTGGGGTTATACATATTTTGCTGGATTTTTCCAACCTATTAGAATATCTAATAGGCTTTTGCGTTGTTAGTGGCTTTTTATACCTTCTGTTTATTGTAACCCAGGGCAGAGGAATCGGCGGCGGTGATGTAAAACTGATGGCGGCTGCCGGATTGTTAATTGGATGGAAAAATATTATATTGGCATTGGCACTAGGAAGTATATTGGGTTCGATTATACACATAGTTCTTATGAAAACCTGTAACAAAGACCGGATGCTGGCGTTTGGCCCGTATTTATCGGCAGGTATCGTTATTGCCATGCTTTTTGGTAATCAGCTGATTGGCTGGTACATTGGTCTGTTATAGATGGAAAACTATGTTTGGGAGGCTTAAAATGGCTAAGAAAGAGAAAAAAACAAATCAGAAAAACAGATATTTAACCATAAACTTTAATAATGAGTTTATTAAGGTCAGTGAAGTGAGTAAGACCAATAAAGGTCTTATCGTACATAAGGCGTTTAGTATAGCGACACCGCCAAGGTCCTACCGTGACGGCGTCATCCGTGACCGTAATCTGATTGCCAAAGAACTCACTATAGTTCTGCAAAGGCACGGTATTACGACAACGAATGTGATTTATACCATTTCTTCAACTAAGATTGCGACAAAGGAAGTAGTAATTCCATATGTGGCGCCGAAGAAAGTGGATTCGATTGTAAGAATGAATGCGACAGAGTATTTTCCTGTTAATATAGAAGAGTATATTATCCAGAATGTGGTTCTGGAAACGATTGTAAATAAAGATAACCCGAAAAAGAAGGAACAGTTAAAGCTTCTTGTGGCGGCGGTGCCGGCAAAGATGATAGAAGAATATTATGATTTTTCGTCTACTATGGGTCTTAAGGTTGTAGCTATTGATTATCTCGGTAATTCTACACTGCAGATTCTCAAGATGCAGTCAGACGTGGAAACAAGCGTGATGGTGCAGATTGAGAATGATTCAACGATTATTTCCGTGTTTACAAACGATGTTTTACAGTTGCAAAGAACCGTTCCGTACGGCAAAACCATGATTGTGAATGCCGTTATGGAAAAACGTAAGATTTTTAATTACGAGGTTGCGCTTGATATTCTGACAAAGGAACAGTTGATACATACGGAATTTGACGGCGACGATATCACGGAGTCCATGCGGTATCTGGTAAGTAATGTATCGCGTATTATGGATTACCAGACGTCGCGTAACTCCAACAAACCGGTCGATAAGGTATATATTGTCGGAAATGCCACGTATATTCTCGGATTGGAAGAATTGTTCCGAAATAATCTTGCGGCTCCGGTTGAGAGTATCTCGTTCCTCAAGGGCGTAGAAGCGGATAAGAGGACATATGTAGAGGAAACGACACTTACTACATATATTGCGAATATCGGCGCGGTAATTGCTCCGTTGAATTTCTCACCGCAAGCCAGCGCGGCAGCTGCAACGGGCAAAAAGAGCAGCGGCGCAGACCTTGGACAGATGAAGCTGGTGCTTGGCGTTGCGGTACTTGGTGCGGTGCTTTTGATTGTTATTCCGTATGTTCAGATGACGATGGCGAAGACGGAACTGGAGGAAGAACAGGCGCGCCTTGAAGGTATCCGCTCAATTGAGGAGATTGTGGCAAAATACAATACCGCAAAATTGACTTATGATGACGTAAACAATTTTAAACTGATGTCTGTGAATAATAATGACGTGATTTGCGAGTTTATACTTGATATGGAACGTGTGATGCCACAGGGGGTTCAGATTACGGAAATGGATATTGATGATGGTGTTGTCGTATTAAAGGGAGAGGCATATAGCAAGGAGGCTGTCGGAATGTTTATTCAGCAGGTAAAGACTTTGGACTATGTTTCAGCGGTATTTGATGACAATATCCGTGAAGATATTGATGACAATCTCAATGTTGTTGATGAATTTAGTTTTTCATGTGCGTTCTATAATTTGCATATGTTTAGCAATAAGTTTACTGAATCTAGTGATACGGCAGATACGACGCCGGCTGTAGCAAATTGATAAAGGAGGAATGAGATATGAGTATGGAAATATCGGATAGAGATAAAACACTGCTATATATTATTGCTTCTATTATGATTTTGGCAGCGGCATATTTTTTCGGTTATAAGAACTTTATGGATCAAAGGGATGATTATAAAGCGCGGGCGAAGACTGCTCATGAAGAATATTTAACGTTGATTGAGCTTCAAAAGAACAGACAGATGTATGTGGATATGACTGAGGAACTTCTTGTGGAGCGAGGGTTATTTTTAGTAGAATTTGAAAATGGATATAGTCAGTCCAATATGTTGAGAGAATTGATTAACATTGAGAAAGCTACATCTATCTGGTTTAAAGAAATTACGTTCAATCTTCCGGAAAATGTTTATACATTTCAGTCTGAGAACGGGTTGCTTGGTATTAAAAATGCAACAGTCATTGCTTATGAAGGAAGCTATACGGAGTGGAAGTTGATGCTGGAATCAATGCTTAATATTAACAGCAAGACCAAGATTGATTCCGTGTCGGTAAAGTATGATGAGGTCAACCAACTTTGCGAGGGTGAAATTAATATTAGTCATTATTCTGTCGCAAATGCAGAAACGCAGGAACCAACTGTCGAATATAGCCTTCCTGCCGGAATTTCGAATATTTTTGATTCGGCCGCAGTCACAAGCAATACGCAGACACAGGCAGTCAATGCGAATTATATTTTAACGGATTACGATGTTTGTATTCTTATCAATCCGGATAAATCAACGTTTGATTCGGTTATTGTCGGAACGACAAATGATTCGTCAGCAAAGGATACGATTACGAGCGACGAAAACGGGTCGGTTGACGTAACGATAACCGTTGACGGCAGTGACGGAAATTATACGCTTTCTTATAAGGTGGGTGACAAGACGTATCCTGCCAAGAATTACGATAAAGGCGTTGATTTTAAACCGGGCGATACGCTTGACCTGCTTGTAGAGAGTTCCGTAAGAGACGGGAATGACGATAAAGTGGCTGTCAAGGCAAATTTAATTAATAATACCGATATGAAACTCAATGTTCTGGTGCATGGAGACGATACGGTATTCCCTAGATTCTCGGCGGCGACACGCGAAGGTGATATCACAATTTACAGGTAGTTTTTGTTTAGGAGTGAGAGTATGGTAAAGAAACCGTTGACAAAACTGAATAACAAGGGTATGTCATTAATTGAACTGATGGTTGCGATTGCGCTGTTGGCGATTGCAGGTACGGTTTTGTTTAATGGTTTTACATTTGCGAGTCAGATTTTTGTGAAGACGTCAAAGCTGCAGATGGCGGAGGATGTGGCACAGTATGTGGCGGAAGATTTCCGTTCCCATACGCTTGACGAACTGTATAATGTTGTTTACGGTTCCGCCGCCATTGTCAAGACAGACGATACGGACCCTGCGACTAATATCAGAACAATCACGTTTACGGGAATTCCGTGTGATTATAATGTGCGTCAGAGCGCCGGCAACAAAAATGCCATTTTTACGGCAGATGTTACGCTGACCACTCTGAAAACGGCAGAGGGCGTGGAAGCGGTAAGAACAACGACATACAAGCAGCATGATAAGGCTGCTGCGTCGGGCGTTTATGAACTTGATTCTACGGTTGGCGTTAATACATTTATTATGCCTGAAATCAATAATATATATGACGGTACGAACTGCGTTATTTCGGATGATATTAACCAGTATGATAATGTAGTTGTGGATGATTTGCAGTCGGTTATTCTGAATGCAATCAGCGAGCAGAATGATGTGCTGCGCGCAACAGTTGGAATGACGGAAAGTCGTTTAATTAACGCGGCTGCCGCAAGCGCGGCATTTGAAGCGTTTTATGTTCCGCTGTCAAGAATCGACAGCGCAAACCGGTTGAAGAAGACGACAACGGTGAAGTTTTTTCAGCAGCCGGCGGGAGATAAAATACAATACTTTTATACGGTTACAATCAAGTATCGTTTTAATTTCGATTTTGAAATGTATCTGAATAACGGAACGTCTTACGGTATGTTAAGTTCGTTTCTCGGAAGCGGCGTTATCAGCACTGTTCCGGGAGCGGAAACAACTTGTGAGATTAAGCGTTCGGGAACTACATATGAGGTGTTGTATTCAAGCAGTAAGACAATTGGCTCCCGTACGGAAAATTGTACGTTTGGCGGGGAAATCACAGCTTTAACCAAATCCGGCACCGTGCCGGAGATTAAAAACGACGGTTCTGGCGACGGCGTGCCATATTTTTATATTTTATATAAACCGTTTGATTTGTATTCGGACGCATCAGGCGCGAAATCATCGGATGAAATTGTTTTTAATACGTCTTCCCTTGGTACACAGAATATTGTGAGAACATTTCTGGTTGTGCAGGAGATGAAGCATCAGAACGCGTCGAATAAAATTGCTACGGTGTCGGATTTTTCTTATTCGGGAGCGACTCCTGATACGGCAGCGTTTCGCTTTTATACGAACAGCAGGGAGATTATCAATGCTTCGCCGGGACCTTTGGGAGCCGGCATATCGGGAGATAATTATCTGACGAATTCTATGGGAGAGAGCCACAGCGGATTGTTCCAGATGGATATTATTATCAGGGATAAAGACGGCAATTCGGTAGCAACGTATAGTACAGTTAAGGAGGATTAGTTTATGAGGAAATTTCAGAAGAAAAAACTGAATAATGCTGGTTCGACTTTACTGTTTGTTGTGATTGCGCTGATGTTTATTGGTCTGCTTGCATCGCTGATTCTGGCGTTAAGCGCGGCATCGTTCCGAATGAAAACAACGGATTATAGTTTCCGGAAGAATTTTTATGAAGGTGAAGAATATTCCGGAAGGATTTATGCGGAGTTAGGAATGAATTCTATTGGTATTCTGGGCGAGGCGTATACAGAGACCATGGGAAAAATTAATTCCGGTGATATTACAAGTAAGAATGTGTTAAATAATTTTCTCAAGAAATTGTATTATAAAGAAATGGTCTTATATCTGGGACTGGAGCACAGAGATTTGCTTGGCGACCCTAACGACATGATTTTGGATGCAAAGCTTCAGGCTCCCGAACTGACATACAGTCCGCAAAGTGCTGATGGCGCCGAAGTGGCTAAGGTTGAGGCTGTGGAGGCGATGCTTCAAAATATTGTCGACCGGACCGAGCCGAATCCTGATGGTTCACCGGGAACTCCCGACCCGGATAAAAAGCCGACGGTCAATATATACGGCGATATTATCTGTAAGCCGGAAGGTGGGACATATGCGGATGGAACAACATATCCTACGATTGAAATTAATGATGTGTATTTAAAATATGTTAATTCGGGAACGAATTATCAGTCCGATTACACGTTTGACATTGTCATTAAATTCCCAAAATGGGATTTTACATATTCCAATCCGGTCAGTGAAAGCACGGATATAGATTCATTTGTTGATTTTGTATTTATTTCCGAGGGGGCGTTAAAGTTTGCAAATACAGGCGCGAATATGAACGTAAACGGCTGTATCGCTGCCGGGGACAATTCACTGTCCGCAGCAAACAATGATGACAGCCGTGGTATTTTTGTAGATTACTGTACTGTGAATTTTAATAGAAATGCGTCGAACTGGTATGAAGAATTTGTCGCGGTGGCAACCGATAATATTGTTGTTAACAGTTCTGCAACATTTGACGGTGTGTTAAACATTAACGGCGGAACTGTGTGGTGCAACAGTATTATTTTGGACAGAGACCCGACTATAAATGAGTCGACGCACCATTCTACTGTTACGGCGGGAACCGATGTGGAGATTTACCTGCAGGACGATTTA
>CAJTZH010000047.1:0-12123 GCA_910584325.1 uncultured Lachnospiraceae bacterium
AATTGGACGTATGAATCAGCTTGTCAATCTGCGCCTTTATGGCGTCGTTATATGCCTTATGACAATATCCCAGCGCAAACACTGCAATTCCTGCCGCGAAATCAAGATATTTTTTACCGTCGTTATCATACAGGTAAACACCTTCGCCCCTATCCAGAACAACCGGAAAACGATTATAAGTATGTATTAAACTGGCATCCGCCGTCTCCATAATTTTCTTAGTTTCCATTGTAAAACCTCTCTGCTTCATCATTAATAATTGCCGTTCCGATACCTTTATTGGTAAAGATTTCAAGAAGCAGGCAATGCGGTATTCTTCCGTCCATAATATGAACTCTCGAAACGCCGTTTCTGATTGCGTCAATACAATTATTCAGTTTCGGAAGCATTCCGCCGCCGATATTTCCGCCGCCAATCAGCTTATCTGCCTCAGAAAGCGTCAGTTCCGAAATCAACGTATTTTTATCGTCATAATCCAGATAAACGCCTTCCGTATCCGTCAGGAACGCAAGTTTCTCCGCCTTACATGCTCTGGCAATCGCGCATGCCGCATCGTCCGCGTTAATATTGTAGGAATGACCGTTTTCGTCCGTTCCGATTGGACAGATAACAGGAAGAAAATCATTTTCAATCAAATCCTTGATAATCTGCGGCTCCACATTAACGATATCGCCTACAAAACCGATATCCTCGCCGCCTGATAATTTCTTCCTGCAGCCGAGCATATTGCCGTCTTTCCCGCTGATGCCGCATGCCTTCACGCCAAGCTGCTGAATGAGGCTCACCAAATCTTTATTAATTTTGTTCAGAACCATCTCGGCAATTTCCATCGTCGGCTCGTCGGTTACGCGCAGACCGTTTACCTTTCTTGTCTCAATGCCGACTTTATCCGCCCACTTTGTGATATCCTTACCACCTCCATGAACAATAATCGGTTTAAAACCGACCAGCTTCAATAAGACGACGTCCTGAACAACTTTTTTCTTTAACTCTTCGTCAATCATCGCGCTCCCGCCGTACTTGACAACAATAATTTTACGGTTAAATTTCTGAATGTAAGGCAGCGCCTCTACAAGCACCGCCGCTTTCTGTAATTCTGCTTCCATCTTTTCCATTTTTCATACCTCTTCTTGTCGCATATCATTTATTTATGAGCGGTAATCCGCGTTAATTTTCACATAATCAAACGTCAAGTCGCAGCCGTAAGCCGTCGCGTGCGCATCTCCCTGCTTGATGTCAAGAATAGCTTTCACATGTTTTTCAGATAAAATTTCTGTAGCCTTCGCCTCGCTGTAGTCTGTCGCGCAGCCGTTCTCAACAATCTTTAACTTTCCGGCTTCGCTTTCAAAATAAATATCCACGAGTTCCGGCTCGAAGTCGGCTCCCGAATATCCCATCGCGCAAAGGATTCTTCCCCAGTTCGCGTCATGACCGAAAATCGCTGCTTTCGTCAGGCTTGACGTAATAACGGATTTGCTTAAAATCTTTGCCTGCTCTTTTGTCTTTGCATGAATCGTCTGCGCCTCAAACAGGCAGGTCGCGCCTTCGCCGTCCCCCGCGATTTTTTTTGACAGTTCCTCCAGAATATGATATAACGCCTCGTAAAAAACCTGATAGTCCCCGCTGTCCTTTGTAATCTTTGGAGCCCCGGAAAGTCCGTTCGCCAGTACAACGAGCGTATCATTGGTGGACGTATCGCCGTCAACAGATATCATGTTAAAAGTGTCCGCCACAATTTCCTGCACAGTCTGTAACAACAAACCGCTTTCAATTGCCGCGTCCGTCGTCACAAAACAAAGCATGGTTGCCATGTTCGGATGAATCATGCCGGAACCTTTACACATGCCGCCAATAGTCACGGTTTTACCGCCGATGGTAATCTCCACCGCCGTTTCCTTAGAAACGGTATCAGTCGTCATTATCGCCTCCGCCGCAAGCGTTCCGTCTTCCAACGTACTACCAAGCTTATCCGGCATCATGCTGATACCTTTTTTGATACTATCCATCGGAAGCTGTTTTCCGATAACACCCGTGGACGCGACAAGAACCGTCTCATACGGAATCTTTAAAAGCGCCGCCGTCTCCTTTGCCATCTCCACGCAGTAACCGTACCCTTCCTCGCCGGTACAGGCATTTGCGACTCCGCTGTTGACAATGACCGCCTGCGCGCTCTTCGTCTCGTAAACCACCTTTGAATCCCATTTGACCGGCGCCGCCTTCACAAGATTCGTGGTAAATGTTCCTCCTACGCTGCAGGGCGCGTCGCTGTATATCATCGCCATATCCTTCTTCGTATTGTTTTTAATCCCTGCGTCAACCCCTGTCGCCTTAAACCCTTTCGGCGCCGTCACGCCGCCTTTTACTTGTTTCATTTCTCTTTCCTTCTTTCTTTTTGTTCACGGATAAAATGTTGTAACTCCTCGCTGCACTTTGCTTTATCAATAATAAATCCCTGATTATTCGCAATCATCAGGTAAAATGCCTCCCTGCCTTCCACGATATCAAACAACTCCTCATACTTCACTTTTGAAGTCCCCACGGGATTGTTCTGTTCTACATACTCTTTATAAAACGCAAATTTTGAAACAATGCCCTGCGCCGCTTTATTCGATTCCCACGCTTTTTTCATCTGCCG
This sequence comes from uncultured Lachnospiraceae bacterium, assembly GCA_910584325.1. Taxonomy (GTDB): domain Bacteria; phylum Bacillota; class Clostridia; order Lachnospirales; family Lachnospiraceae; genus MGBC120314. The sequence continues at coordinate 2,636 of CAJTZH010000047.1, forward strand.
GTTCATCCTGAAATATAAAACAGCCGGAAAGACAACGGCGGCAGTGAAAAACAAAACCGCCAGCTTATACTCTTTCATAAAAATCATCAAAAGACTGACAATTACCAGCGCGGCATCCGTCCATATGATACTCCGCTTCATATTTCCAATCTGATTCCATATCATTTTGCAATATGCGGCATATTTTTCGTATGTGTATTCCGTCTCTGTCCGAAACAATGGTTCCATGATTTCATTCCTCTTTTCTCTGACACGCATAAACAGTATTCATACGCTGCGTCTTATCTTATCATCCTGCGATTTCCCTGTTTACCGATTCCTCACAGCTTCGCATCGCGTAAATTGTCTGCTCCAGAAGCTTGTCCAGCTCCCACCCAAGCCGTTCGGCTCCTGTCTGAATCACGTCTCTGGAACATCCTGCCGCAAACCGTTTATCTTTATACTTCTTCTTTAAACTGGACAGTTCCATATCCATCACGCTTTTTGACGGACGCATCCTTGCCGCCGCGCCAATAAGACCGGTCAGCTCGTCCGTCGCGAACAATATTTTCTCCATTTCACAAAGCGGCTCTACATCGCTGCAAAGCCCGTATCCATGCGAACATACCGCATGAACCAGCCGTTCGTCTGCGTCAATTTCCGCCAACAATTCCGGCGCTTTTTTACAGTGTTCCTCCGGATACAGTTCAAAATCCACATCATGCAAGAGACCACAGAGTCCCCAAAACTCCTCCTCGTCGCCGTAGCCAAGCTCTTTCGCGAAGTAGCGCATCACGCCTTCCACCGTCAACGCGTGGATAATGTGAAACTCCTCTTTATTATATTTTCGTAAAAGCTCCATCGCGGTTTCTCTCGTTATTTCAGCCATTGTTTTCTTCCTCCTTATTCTGTGCCGCAAGCAGCGCGAAAAACGCTTCCTCCGGCATCGGTTTCGCATAATAATATCCCTGTACATAATCACAGCCAATCTTTTTCAAAAGCTCCACCTGTTCCTGCGTCTCCACGCCCTCCGCCAGAACCCCGAGATTTAATTTCTCCGCCATCAGTACGACCTGTTCCAGTATCATGCGTCCTTTGCCTGATACCATCATATTATCCATAAATTTCTTGTCCAGCTTAATCACGTCAAACGGCGTTTCCAGTAAAATATTGAGCGAAGAATAGCCGCTCCCGAAATCATCCATCAAAAGCGTATATCCTTCTTCCTTTAGCTGAAACGCTTTCCTGCTCACCTGCTGGTCGTTTGCCGTCTCGGTAATCTCCAGCTCCAAAAGCGGTTTGGAAATCCCATATTCTTTAATAAAATCAGCAAGCACATCAATGCATTCATTATCCTGCAGATGCACCCTTGAAACATTGACGGAAACCGGACAATCCATTATACCCGCTTTTTCACATTTTTTGATAAAACGGCATGCTTCCTGCCATATGTAATAATCAACCTTTTTGATATATCCGTTTTCCTCAATAATCGGAATAAACTGATTCGGGTAAATCATGCCGCGCTTGGGATGATTCCAGCGGATTAACGCTTCCGCCCCGATAATCCTGTTCTTTGCGATACTGTATTTGGGTTGCAGGTACATCATAAACTGCCTGTCCGTAAGCGCCGTCTGAATATTTTCCTCAATAAATTTACGGTTATATAAAACCTCTTTAAACTGCTCCCGGTAAAACAACATATTGGTTACCAGATTATTCTTGGCAGCCTTTCTGGTCATCGCTGCCCTGTCTGACATCTGCCGGAGTTCCATCTCCTTATCCTCGACGACGTACACTCCGTAAGACATTTGCAGCTTAATATCTTTAAATCTGCCGATTCTCTCATCCAGTCTGCGAATAAACCCAACCAGCTCCTCTTCCCTGTCAAATTCCGTCACAATCATAAACACGTCGCTGTGAAGATTGAGAAAAAACTGCTGCAAAGTACAGAGTTCGCTTAACTGCCTGATAATAAAATCGAGAACTTCATCACCAAACTTTTCACCATACAAATCGTTAATAATTTTAAACTTACGAATATCAAACTGAATAAATCCGATTTCCTTTTGAGTAGAGAAAATCAGATTATTTACATTTCTATTAAATCTCCGGAGTTTGCTGACGCGTTTTAAAATGCTCTCCATCTCGTCATTTTGGGGAATATCCTCAGGTCTTATGCTACTCTCCGTTATATATCTGAAATGCTCGGCAAGCATGTCCTCCAATATATCAATACTGATATCGATTGCTTTTGGACACTTTTTCAATATCAGTCCTTCTTTGCGGATTTCCGCCATCTCATTCGGCTTTGAAATATCTTTTCCTAGAATGTCGCGGCAGTAAATGACGCCTCCCATCTCTTCCGTAAAACGCCGGATAAATTCCTCCGTTTTCTTATTGCCGTAAACTTCCTGTTCCCGGTCCTGGGAATCATAAAATCCAAGCGCCATTCCCAATACCAGAAGCGATGCCGTAATACAGCCGCAGGTTCCGCCCTGACGCATTCCGCCGCCAAAACAGGTACTGATTTTAAACGCCGTTTTTAAATCCAGTCCGAAGTCTTTCGCAAACGCTCCAAATAATGCCTGCGAGCAATGATACTGCTGGTGTAAAAGCTGATATGCCTTTTCCTTATGCGTCATAAAATCCACACCTCTTCCTATTCACATAATATCTGTCTGAGTGCGAGATACCGCTCGGAGCGCAGCGAAATATCCGTCTCTGCAACTCCATAATAGCAATATAAATCCTTTGCAATATTCCTTAGTTTCTTCATATTCGTCTTGGAAGAGCTGCTATAGGAAACGCTAAACTTTTCCCAGACGGTTTCTATGGAAACACGCAGTGTTCCCTCAAAAAGGCGCATCTCATATACATGAAAATCCATCGGAAATTCTTCTTCGGAAATCTGTTCTGCCGCCTCCTCGCGCAGCCTGACCTGATGCATAAATTCCGTCACTGCTTCTACTGTATGCTCTTTTGGTCTGTCTAACTTCGCCAGCACGCCTAATAAATCGGAACGATGCTCGAGTACCAGTACTGTTTTCAGACTGTTCTTTTCTTCCCGGACGATTCTTTCGTCACCCAAAAGCTCGACGCCCCCGTACTGATTGATGATGTACGCCGTCACCTCCTGCAGCGTATGCGGATTTGCGGTAATTATTTTCTCGGCTCGCTTTTTTTTCCTTTCATAGAAAAATGCTCTGATTCTTTGTTTCAGGTTCCTTTTTCGTTTTCCTTTTTCTTTTCCCACAATAAACACGCTGGTGGGACCGTCCGCACCGCCGATGATGGATACTGCCTCTGCTCTCTTTCCCATAATCATCCTTTCTTTCCGGCTTACACGCTCTTATCAATTTGTGCCAAACGTTTTCGATGTTTCTGTTTTAGCAGGAAGACTCCTACGGAAACATCGGCGCCGCAAGTAGTCCCTGTGTCTCCTGCAGACCAAATACAAGATTCATATTCTGAACTGCCTGTCCTGCCGCTCCCTTGACAAGATTGTCGAGCGCCCCCATGATAATCAGTCTGTTTGTCCTTGGCTCTATCTTAAAGTTTACATCCACATAATTACTGCCCTCCACCCATCTCGTTTCCGGGCAGACGTCTTTATCCAGCAGGCGGACAAACTGCTCGTTTGCGTAATATTTGTTATAAACCGCTCTTATCTCTTCCTCTGTCACACCCTTTGCGAGATTGGCGTAGGCAGTCACCAGAATGCCTCTGTTCATCGGAACAAGGTGCGGCGTAAATATCAGCTTAATATCCTCGCCGCAGGCATAGGAAAGCTGCTCTTCTATCTCCGGCGTATGTCTGTGCGTTCCCACGCCGTACGCCTTGATGCTCTCGTTGACTTCACAGTACAGATTATTCACCTTGGCGCCGCGCCCTGCACCCGAGGTTCCTGATTTGGCATCAATAATAATCGACTGCGGCTCAATGATTCCTTCCTTCACCGCCGGATACAGCGATAAAATGGAACAGGTCGTATAACAGCCCGGATTGGCGACAAGCCTCGCTCCCTTAATCTGTTCGCGGTTGAGTTCGCATAAACCGTAAACCGCCTCCTGAATGTGCTGCGGACTTTTATGCGTAATGCCGTACCACTGCTCGTAAACCGATACGTCCTTAATACGGAAATCCGCGCTCAAATCAATAATCTTTACTTTGGATAAAATATCGTCGTTGACAAGAGACGCACACAACCCCTGCGGCGTCGCCGTAAATATCACATCCGCCTTCTCACAAAGTTCTCCCATATTATCATCAAGACAGGTACTGTCCACAATCTGAAAATAATTCCGGTACACGTTGGCATATCTCTCATCAATATAGCTTCTTGAACCGTACCATACAATCTCCACATCCTTATGTCCCAGCAATAACCTTACAATCTCATTCCCTGCATAACCGGTAGAACCGATAATTCCTGCCTTAATCATCACATATCCTTCTTTCTGAAAAACAATTCATATTTATTCATTTTATCATTTCCGCAAAAGCGAAAACCAAGTCGCACAACTATATATTATATCAGTGCCGTCAAAATGTAAATACTCTTTTTGCGTATTTTTCATATTTATGCATTATTGTTGCATATTATTCATTTCTTTGAATTTAGATATTGCAATCTTCACCTGTATGTTGTATATTAACACATAGAAATTTAATCAATTTTATTACGGAGGATTCTAATAATGAAAGAAAAAGTTGTTCTGGCTTATTCAGGCGGTCTTGATACCACGGCAATCATTCCTTGGTTAAAGGAGAATTATGATTACGATGTTATCTGCTGCTGCATCGACGTCGGACAGGGAAACGAACTGGACGGTCTTGAGGAGAGAGCCAAATTATCCGGCGCAGAGAAATTATACATACTCGACGTAGTCGATGAATTTGTTGATGAATATGTCATCCCGACCGTACAGGCAAACGCGGTTTACGAAAATAAATACCTGCTTGGCACTTCTTTTGCAAGACCTGTTATCGCTAAGAAGCTGGTAGAAATTGCCCGTAAAGAAAACGCGGTCGCAATCTGCCACGGCGCAACAGGAAAAGGGAACGACCAGGTGCGTTTCGAGCTTTCCATTAAGGCGCTTGCCCCGGACATTAAGGTGATTGCTCCCTGGAGATGCAACGATACATGGAACATGAAGTCGCGCGAAGACGAAATCGAATATTGCAGACAGCACGGTATTAATCTTCCATTCTCGGCAGACAACAGCTACAGCCGTGACCGCAATTTATGGCATATCAGCCATGAAGGACTGGAGCTTGAAAGTCCTGCAAATGAACCGAACTATGAACATCTTCTTGTTCTGGGCGTTTCTCCGGAAAAGGCACCGGACGAAGGCGAATATGTAACGCTGACATTTGAAAAGGGTATTCCGACCAGCGTAAACGGCAAAAAGATGAAATCGTCCGACATTATCCGTGAGTTAAACGCCCTTGGCGGAAAACACGGCGTCGGCATTATCGATATCGTTGAAAACCGCGTTGCCGGCATGAAGTCCCGCGGCGTTTACGAGACTCCGGGCGGAACTATTCTCATGGAAGCGCACACACAGCTTGAAGAATTGATTCTTGACCGCGATACGCTCGCTTACAAGAAACTTGTGGCAACCAAATTTGCCGATTTGGTTTATGAAGGAAAATGGTTTACACCGCTGCGCGAAGCTCTTCAGGCATTTGTGGAATCCACACAGCAGCGCGTTACGGGCGAGGTCAGGTTTAAGCTTTACAAAGGCAATATCATCAAAGCCGGTACAACCTCCCCATACTCACTGTACAGCGAGTCTCTCGCAAGCTTTACAACCGGAGAACTCTATGACCACCACGACGCGGAAGGATTTATCAACCTGTTTGGTCTTTCCATGAAGGTACGCGCTATGCTGGACGCAGAGCGAGATAAATAAAAATTGTGTCAAGTGAATTTCCAGTGTTTTATGTAAACTAAAATAAAACAGACATTGATGTGAAGCGGATTTGCTTCTCACATCAATGTCTGTTTGTTTTCAAATGTTTTAATACCCAAACTGTAATCGGCTTAAATACCACATAAAAACCATATCCGAACATTCCTCCAATTACATTCGTGATTATATCCGTGATATCCGAAGCTCTAAACCCATCAATGAGCGGCTGCCTTTCCCTTTGGTTTTCCACTTTTTGAAAAAAACAAACACATATAAAAGAGCCAAAGCTGTAAAATCTATCAAATATTTCATTATAATCCTTCTTTCAAGTTTCAGCCCTTTAACCCCCGCGACTGCCGCTCCATATCCTCGATAACAATATCGTAGATTTCGCCCAAAGACGCGCAATATTCAAGCACTTTCCAAGGTTCATTGGTATGGAAATGAATTTTTATCATTTCCTCATCCCCAACCGCCAACAAACAATCTCCTTTGAAATGAATTGTAAAATATTCATTGATAATATCCTCATCAAGATTCTCTCCCTCAATCAATAATTGTGTATCATACCGAAATTCTAGCATTTTATTTTCCTCCCTTTTATCGCCAAATCCACAATTTCATCAACGGTCGGTTCCGGCGGTAAACCAACCAGCTCCGGATAATATATTAAATCACTGCCGCCGGGATGGTTTATATTTTTCTTAAATTTTAACACCAGCGCATGATGCTCTTCTTCCGTAAATACCCTGTTTGTACCGTTCTCTGTCACAGAAATAATCTCTTTCACTAAATTCACTAAGTCATTTCTTTCCATTTTCTCTGCCATAGTGTTATTGCTCTTTTTTTTAATTTTTGCAATAACGTTCTACTTTCCGTTTCGCAAACGTATAAAGCGGCGCTTCCATCCACTCATACAAAATATACGCAATTCCGTAGCTTGCAAGTGTCACCAGCGCGAACTGCTTTAGCGGAGGCAGCGGAATAAATTCTATCAGAAAAAAATGTATCAGATATGCGCCGTAAGTGATCCGCCCAAACTTCACAAGAATCGGCAGGCTCAATAATTTCGCCACAATTCCCCTGCTGTTTAAGAAAAGACATACAACCAGAAGCGCACAAAGCAGCGTGCAGGTAATCGGTCTGTACCAGCCGAAATAATAGTCCGCAAACCGCTCATCAAAGACAGACAAAAACCTTGCGGACGTAAACACGCTGACCGTCAGCAGCAATAGCAGTTCCACCAAATCCAGCGCACATTTCACCGCGCATTTTGAAACGACACATTCTTTTTCTTTCAGATATTTTATTAGATATCCCGCCGCCATACCGATTATGAAAAGTCCCAGACGAAGCTGTCTTTTTTCCCCGTTCCACAACAGACAAAACCATGTAGTCGAAAAGAAATACCGGGAGGCGGCGATACCTGTTACAAGCAGTACCGCCGCCATTACGGCATTATTTGCCCCCGTTTTTTTCTTTATCAGACCAATCATCGCAACCATTGCCGGCGCCACAAGGTAACAAACCATTTCATGCTGTAAATACCACAGATGCCCGTACGTATTGACAAAAAACAGATTGGAAAGCAGCGCCGTTTTGTCGGCAAACGCCGTATTGGAAATCCAGTAAAAGAACAAAAGCACCAGCCAGTAAACCGGAATAATCCGCACAATGCGCAGCGCGTAAAACGAAAGCCACCCTTTTACACTGTAAAACCGCTCTTCTCCGTCCGCGATCATCGGCTGCACGCAGAAAAAACCGCTCAGCACAAAGAACAGGCTGACCACGACGCTTCCCTGTCCGTACATGCCAAGTGCCCCTGTGTGGCTGGCAATAATGACAAGCATGGCAAATACGCGGACTCCGTCAAACTGATTCCATCTTGTTTCCATGTTTCCTACTTCTCCTTGTGAATTTCATGTACCCGCTGTTTCAACTCTGCAACCGCATCCTTAAACCGTTCGGATGACAAGGTCGGATGCGCGTCGAAAAAACGTTTCGCAAGCCGTTCGTTCCTGCCGGACAACCGCTCTCTATACCCCTGCGCGTACTGCTCAAATGCTTCCACACGTTTTTTCAGACGTTCCATCTCCGCTTTCGCCTTCTCCACATAAATCAGCAAATCACGAAGCTCCAGAGCTTCCTTGAACGAAACGGTCATATCCGCCACAAAATAGATGGTCGCGATAAAAACAAGCATCTCTTCCAGATATGTGTTTGCTGAAATGCCAAGAATCAGCTTTTCTATCGGATTATGAACAATTTTTACGAGAAATATGCCAAGAAATCCCCATGCAAGCGAGGAGCCAAGGCAGATGTGTCCCTGAAAATTAAAACGGTTTTTACTGTAATCCCAGTAGCGCACTTTAAAAAGTTTTTCCATGACAACGCCGGTCACATATTCAAGAGCCGTCGCCGCCGCTGCGCCTGCCAGATATAGGAACACATAATTGTCCCGGACCGGAATCGTCACAAATAAAATCAGGAGCGCACCCGAGCCGTAAAGCGGTAAAAAAGGTCCCCACATAAATCCGCGGTTCACGAATTTTCGTTTCTTCAGCGAAACATACGTCGATTCAAAAATCCATCCGAAAAAACAATACACATAGAAAAACAACAGCCACTGCGTTATGGTATAAACATACATACTATCACCTTAAATCTGATGAATAAACAGTCCGCTCCGAAGTTTTGGTTCAAACCATGTTGATTTCGGCGGCATCAATTTCCCTGCGTCCGCCACGGCAAACAACTCCGCTATAGACGTCGGATACATCGCAAACGCTGCTTTCATATCAGAATTAACACGTCTTTCCAGCTCCGAAAGACCTCTGATACCACCGATGAAATCAATCCGTTTATCCGTTCTCGGGTCTTTAATTCCAAGAACCGGCGTAAGCAGGTTATTCTGCAAAATTGCCACATCTAAGCCCTCTACCGGGTCATCGGATTTGATTGCGTCTTTCGCGCGAAGAAGATACCATTTTGCGGACAAATACATACCTACATCGCCCTTCTTTTGCGGCTTCACCTGCGTATCGCTTGCTGTCACATCGAAACTTTCCGATACCTTCGCTAAAAATTCCTCGTCCGTCAATCCGTTTAAATCCTTAACAACGCGGTTGTAATCCATTATCATCAGCTGTTCGTCCGGAAACAGCACGGACAGGAAAAAGTTAAATTCTTCGTCCCCCGTATAAGAAGATGCCTTTGCTCTTCTCTTTAATCCGACCTTTACCGCGGATGCCGCTCTGTGGTGTCCGTCCGCGATATAGATTTCATTAATTCCCGCAAATGCCTCACGGATTGCCGCAACGGACGGTTCATCCGCTATTTTCCAGACCGCGTGGCGGATGCCGTCGTCAGCGACAAAATCATAGATCGTTTTTTGCTGTTTTGCCGCTGCCACACGCGCGTTGATAACTTCGTTCGCACGGTAAGCCAGGAAAATCGGTCCCGTCTGTGCGCTTAACGTATCGACATGCCGGATGCGGTCCGCTTCCTTGTCCGCCCGTGTATTTTCATGCTTCTTAATCACATTATTCTCATAATCATCAATGGAAGCACATGCCACAATCCCCGTCTGGG
>CAJTZH010000047.1:12133-21379 GCA_910584325.1 uncultured Lachnospiraceae bacterium
CCCGTCCATCGTCAGTTCATACACATAATACGCCTGGTCATTGTCTGTTATAAACGTTTTATCAGCAATCCGCTCATCGAGCAGTTCCTTCGCTTTCCCGTAAACCTCCGGCGCGTATGTATCCACCGAATCGTCAAACTGCGTCTCCGCACGGTCAATATTTAAAAACGACAACGGATTTCCTTTCACCGCCTCTTTTGCCTCCTGCCGGCTGTAAACGTCGTACGGCAAAGCCGCCACCGCCGCCGCTGCGCTTTCGTTCGGTCTGACACATACAAATGGTTTTACTGCTGCCATTCCTATTTCCTCCCTTTCGGCTGATTTCTTTTTCCCTGAAATTTATACGGCACAACTTTGTTTAACGGCTGTATTCTACATTCTCCACCGTCACAAATCCGCCTGCCGCGCTGCCTCTTCTAAGACAGAACACACCGTTCTTTACGCCGACCCAGCGTCCCGGCACGGCGTTCATTTTTCCTGCCTCTTTAAAATTTTGTCCGTCAAAACTATATTCCAGTATGGCTTCCTCAAGCGGGAATCCTTGCTCTTTCTCACTTAAATCCTGTGTTCCTACACATTTTACGGTGTAACGGACAAACACCTTCTTACAATCTGCCGCCTTTACCCGCTCAAGTACCGTCTCCTCTTCCTCCGTCTGTTCCGCAAGAATCTTACCGTATTTCTGCACGCCTTTCACAAATGAGAAACAAACGTCCTCTCCTTCTCTCTTTAACGCAAGCAGCTCATACTTCATGCCCATGGAAATTACGCCTGCAGTATCGCCGTCCGTCAGATTTGACAAATCAAGGCGGGTTACACAGTAAAATTCCGGCGCAGGCCATTTCTGTAACAAGAGGTTCGGAACATCCCCATATGCAATCGTCTCTGCGCACGGCACGGCATTAAGTTTTAAGCCGTCAGCGCCAAACTCGTACCAGCCTTCCTTCGGGTTCGCGTTCCACTGCCACTGTAAGCCCAACTTCCTGCCCTTAAAGTCATCAGAAGTCTCCGGCTCGCAGATTTCCCATGAAACCTCTCCCACATCCGGCTTTTTATACTCGAATACAGGCTCGCCGTAATCGTTTCCGTTCTTCGCGATACCGATAACCGGCCAGTCGTTCTGCCAGCTCATCGGCTGCAGATGAACAATTCTTCCTGCCCCGTACACATCCTGGAAATGTAAAAACCAGTCTTCTCCGGTCACCGTGTCCACCCAGGCGCCCTGATGCGGTCCGTTTACAAAAGAATCTCCCTGACGCATAACCACCTTATATTCATACGGTCCAAAAACTTCTCTTGAGCGCAGAACAGTCTGCCAGCCGATTTTTACGCCTCCTGCCGGCGCGAAAATATAATACCAGCCGTTTCGCTTATACATCTTTGGTCCTTCAATCGTCACCTGGTCATTCTCGTTTCCGTCAAATATTTTCACTTCTTCACCGATTAATCCCATACCGTCCGGCTGCATTTCCACCATATGAAGTACGCTCTTATAACCGATACGGCTCTTCGCAACACCTGCCACAAGATATGCCTTACCGTCCTCGTCCCAGAACGGACACGGGTCTATCCAGCCTGCGCCCGGTCTGATATTGACAGGTTCGCTCCAGTCTCCGAACGGGTCTTTTGCCGTCGTCATGTAAATGCCCTCGTCCGGCATCGGGAAACATACGAAAAATGTTCCCTCGTGATAGCGGATAGACGGCGCCCAGACACCGCAGCCGTGAATCGGTTTATCATAGCGGCTTGTAGGAACTTCCTTTAAAATGTAATTAACAACTTTCCAGTTTACCAAATCTTTTGAATGCAGAAGCGGCATTCCCGGTGTATTACAAAAAGTTGAGGAAATCATAAAATAATCCTCTCCTGCCCTGCACACGTCCGGGTCCGAATAATCGGCATACAAAACCGGGTTACGGTACATTCCGTTTCCTAAATCACCATTCCAAATTTTACTCATAGTTCCACCTTTCCGACGTTTTCGTCATATAAAATATTTTATATTTTAGAGTTTCTATCGAATCTGACTGATTTCAAATAATTGCAGGAACATCTGTAACTCCGCCTCTCCGTCTGTTCCGGCAAGGACATCCGCCCCCCGCTCTTTCATTTCATCACTAAATATATAATTTCCCACGGCATGAATTGCTCCGTCCTCCCCTGCATGAAAAGAAACCATAACGGGATACGCGTCTTTATAGAAATAAATATACGCCACGTCCTTTGTCACTGCCTCGTTGACAAACAGTTCTTCCGCCGCCAGTATGGAGGACACCGCCAGATAGTCCGACCCCTTGCGGGCATTTATAATATTCACAAGATAAGAAAATCCTTTCATCCTGTCACGAACCGCGTCGGGAATCTCCTTCGCCGACTCGCCAATCACAACTGTCAAAAACTGCTTTAGTCCGCCATCGGAATATGTAAGCTCATAGACGCTTTCCGGCTCAGTATAATCCTGTTTTGCAAATTCCTTGACAAGCTCTGTAATCGCTTCGTATGAAGAAAAGTATTCAATGTACTTTTCGTCCAGCTCTTTTGAAAGCGTTGTAACGCACGAAAGCCCCTTATCATAAAGCGTAGGCCTGTCTTTTGGCTTCTCCCTGCACCCCGCCGTAATCATAAGCATCAGACAGAGCACAATCAACGCGTTTTTTTTCATATACTTACTCCTGTTCTGCCGGTAATCTCGTCCAGCAAATCAAAATATCCCTCGAATGTCTTTTTGCAGCACATCGGATTGTGAATGACAACCCCGTCCGTAAGCAGTCCCGGAATTGAAAACGCCATTGCCATACGGTGGTCCTCATAAGTCTCAATTTCACACGCCCTGCATGTTCCCGGATAAACCACAAGTCCGTCGTCCTCGCGTTCACAGCGGATTCCAAGCCGTCCAAGGTTGTGAAGAATCGCCGCCAGTCTGTCCGATTCCTGCAGGCTGATATGCGCGACATTGCGGATATGCGTTTCACTCTTCGCAAACGGCGCGATTGCACAAAGCGTCATCGTCTGGTCGGAAAAATCATTCATGTCCACATCAACGCCTGTCAGTCCGCCGCGGCTTCCCGTAACCCGGATACCTTCTTTTGTGTCCTCCACAACACAGCCCATCTGCTTTAAAACGTCAAGAAACTTCATGTCGCCCTGCATCAGTCCGAAATGGACGTGGTTTACAACCGCGCTTCCTCCTGTCAACGCCGCCATCGCGTAAAAATAACATGCCGCGGACACGTCAGGCTCCACCACATAAGTTCCCGCTTTATATGCCTGTCCCTGTTCAATGAAATAATCATGTCCGTCATACTGCGCGATACAGCCGAACTGCCTCATCATCTCCCGGGTGATGCGCACATATGCCCCGTCCGTTTTTGCACTGACAATATGGATATGGAGACTGTTTTTTAACATCACGGCAGTCATTAAAAGAGCGCTTAAGAACTGCGTACTTTTACTGATATCTATAAAAACTTCCATCGCCTCTGCCGCGCATCCTTTTACCCTGACCGGAAGATGCCCTTCCTCCTTCAGATATGTAAACTGCGCGCCCATAGACTGTAATGCTTCAAACAGTGGAAGCATCGGCCTTTTCTCCATCTGCTCGGAAGCAAGTATCTCGTATTCGCCGTCAGACAACGCAAGCATCGCCGTCAGAAACCGCGCCGCCGTTCCCGCGCTGCCAACATATACCGTTCCTGTCTTCTTCGGTATTCTGCCGCTACAGCCCAAAACAGACGCGCTGCAGTCTTCTTCACTGTATGTAACCATAAACCCCAGCGCCTTTAAGGCGTTTAGAAAATGTCTTGAATCATCGCTGAATAAAATCCCCTGCAGAGTCGTCGTTCCATCCGACAACGCCGCCATCAGAAGCGCCCTGTTTGTCATGCTCTTGGAACCCGGAACTGTGACCCTGATATCAAGCGGGTGATTTAATTTCTTTACAATATATTTATCTTCCATCACTCTTTCCAACCCATGCGAAATTCTGTCAAATAAAATGAGACTGCCACATGGAACTTTTCTACCCTATGCGCCAGTCTCATATGCTTTCATTAATCCATTGTAACGACACGCATAATATTAGTAATACCTTTCTGTGCCGTTTTTGACTTGGTTGTCGGAACGCCTGCCGTTATGACAACCGTGTCTCCTTCTTCCACATATCCTGAAGTTCTCACCGCATCAAGCGCATGACGGATAATATTGTCCGTTGAATTTTCCTGCGCGGATTTAACCGGTGTCACTCCCCAGTAAATCTGCATCTGGCGGAGCACCGAATCATTCGGTGAAAGACCGATTACCGGCATCTCCGGCTTATATTTGGAAATAACGCGTGCCGTAAATCCTGAAATAGTCGGCGTAATAATTGCCTTAGCGTTCAGATTATGCGCCGTCGTAACGGAAGCGTAACTGACAGCGCCGGAAACCGTCTGCTTTGCGTGAAGCTTGCGCGCCTTAATAAACTTCTCATGCTCAATATGCTGTTCGGTTGATTCCGCAATCTGTGTCATCATCTTAACGGCTTCCACCGGATATTTTCCCATTGCCGACTCGCCGGAAAGCATCACTGCGTCCGTACCGTCATAAATGGCGTTGGCAACATCCGTTACTTCCGCTCTCGTCGGACGCGGATTGCGAATCATGGAATCGAGCATCTGTGTTGCAGTAATAACCGGTTTAAACTTATCGTTGCACTTACGGATAATCATTTTCTGCACATGCGGCACTTCCTCCGCCGGAATTTCCACGCCCATGTCGCCGCGCGCAACCATAACACCGTCCGCCGCATCAATAATATCGTCGATATTGGCGATACCTTCGGCATTTTCAATCTTTGCGATAATCTTTATGTCCGCGCCGTGCTCTTTGAGCAAATCCTTAATCTCATAAATACAGGTTGCGTTTCTCACAAAAGAAGCCGCAATAAAATCAAACCCCTGCTCAATGCCAAATAAAATATCGTCTCTGTCCTTCTGTGTGATTCCCGGAAGATTCACCGGAATATTCGGCAGATTGACGCCTTTTCTGGTTCCCAGTTCACCGCCGTTAATAATACGGCAGACAATATCCGTATCTGTTGTGGATTCCACACAAAGTTCAATCAGACCGTCGTCAATTAAAATTGTGCTTCCCTTCTGTACGTCGCCGGGCAGTCCTTTGTATGTAACATGCCCGATTTTGTCGTCTCCCACAACGTCTCTGGTCGTCAGCGTGTAGGTATCTCCCTCAGCTAACGTCACTTTCTTATCGTCCTTCAGCCCGCCGGTACGGATTTCCGGTCCCTTGGTATCGAGAAGCATCGCAATCGGAAGATTCAGTTCCTCCCGGATACTCTTAATCAGGTCGACTCTGCCTTTCTGCTCCTCGTGGTCGCCGTGGGAAAAATTAAATCTTGCAATATCCATTCCGTTTATGGCAAGCTGTCTTAATAATTCTCTGTCGTTCGTGTTTGGTCCCATTGTACAAATAATCTTTGTTCTTTTCATGTTCTCTCTCCTAAATATCCTATTCTATTTCTGACCGTTTGCATCATTCTTTTCCGGTTCTGATTACATGCTTATGTGTATACAAATGCTCGCTGCAATACTCGTACGCGCCGTCGCACTTTGAGCAGTAACGGAACACGATATCTTCCCCGTCCGCCTCCGTCTTGCCGCAAACCGCGCATTTATGCTTCACACCTCTTGACGCTACATTCATCTTCCGCTTGAAATCCGCCTTACGCTTTATCTCCTTCGGCGATACGGTACGGTAGTTTCTTGTCAGCGCATAAAAGAAAATAAAGTTCAGAAGCGATACGAGCGCCGCTGTAGCATAGACAGGCGTTGCCAAAATGCCTACGGTAAACAGTCCTATCAAAATATTCGCCGGTAATATGTTATACAGATATCCGCCCACAATCGTCAGCGCGAAATACGCCATATCAAGATAGGCAATCCATTTGACCTTAATCGGGATGATGAAAAACAGCAATACCTGCATATCCGGCATCAAAGTGGCAAACGCCAGAAACATGGACATATTCAGGTAATATGTGGTAAATGGAAAACTGACGCCGAAAACCAGATAAATTATCAGCGCCGCCGCGATGTGCAGCACAATTCCAAACAGCAGGTACATATTAAAACGGAACGCTCCCCATGCGTTTTCCAGAACATTTCCAATTAAATAGTAAAAATACAGTGAAAATAAGATAAAAATAATGCTGCTATTCGG
Source organism: uncultured Lachnospiraceae bacterium (assembly GCA_910584325.1). Taxonomy (GTDB): domain Bacteria; phylum Bacillota; class Clostridia; order Lachnospirales; family Lachnospiraceae; genus MGBC120314. The sequence continues at coordinate 18,347 of CAJTZH010000047.1, forward strand.
CGGTCCCATAATAAACGTCAGAAGTCTCCAGACCTGCCCCCTAAAAATCATCTCCATATCGAGCGCAAGATACCGGCTGTAAAATCCGCCGCCGAACACTTCCAGAATAAAGCCGAACGCATACAGGATGATCATGTAATACATCAGATTATGAATGGCATATCTGCCAAATTTCCGCTCTAATTTCTGAAACCACTTCATATAATTATCTAACCTTTCCAATTATTTTTCCATAAAACTACTAAAAGTATACCCAGAATAATTATAAGTATGATGGCATTTTTTGTCAATCAACACTTTTTCTTGTAATTTCGACATAATTGTACTATAATCTTTAAGATAATTGCCTTTAAGGCGTACCTGAACACTCACAGGGATGGAGGTTTTTATTCATGAGTAAAGTATATAAATTGGGAATTGATATCGGTTCCACCACGGTAAAGATTGCAATTTTAGATGAAGACAATACAATTTTATTTTCAGACTATAAAAGACATTTCGCGAACATCCAGGAGACGCTCGCAGGACTTTTAGAGGAGGCGCGCGCAAAGCTTGGCGAACTTAACGTGCATCCTGTCATCACGGGTTCCGGCGGATTAACGCTCGCAAACCATCTTGAGGTGCCGTTTACACAGGAAGTCGTCGCTGTTTCCACGGCGCTGACCGATTACGCTCCGCAGACGGACGTAGCGATTGAACTTGGCGGCGAGGACGCAAAGATTATTTATTTCACAAACGGTATCGACCAGAGAATGAACGGCATCTGCGCCGGCGGTACGGGTTCGTTTATCGACCAGATGGCGGCGCTTTTACAAACTGACGCCGCGGGTCTGAACGAATATGCCAAAAATTATAAATCCATTTATCCGATTGCGGCGCGGTGCGGCGTATTCGCCAAAACCGATATCCAGCCGTTAATCAACGAAGGCGCGACAAAGGAAGATTTATCGGCTTCTATTTTTCAAGCTGTTGTCAACCAGACTATCAGCGGACTTGCCTGCGGCAAGCCAATCCGCGGAAACGTCGCGTTTCTCGGCGGTCCGCTGCACTTTTTGTCCGAGCTGAAAGCTGCGTTTATCCGCACGCTCAATTTAAAACCAGAAAACGTGATTGCGCCGGACCACTCTCATTTATTCGCGGCAGTCGGTTCCGCAATGACCTATAAAGAGGAGGTTTCCGTACCTGTCAATACGATGATTGAGCGGCTTTCTGCCAAAATCAAAATGGATTTTGAAGTTGCGCGTATGGAGCCTTTGTTTGCCACACAGGAAGACTACGACGCGTTTACTGCGCGGCACAACTCGCACAGCGTCGCGACAGACAGCCTTTCTGACTATGAAGGTGACTGTTTTATCGGTATCGACGCCGGTTCCACGACAACAAAAGTCGCGCTGGTCGGCGAGGACGGAAGACTTTTATATTCATTTTACAGCAACAATAACGGCAGTCCGCTTGCGACAACGATTCAGTCCATTAAGGAAATTTACGGGATGCTGCCGTCTACGGCAAGAATTGTCCGTTCCTGCTCCACAGGCTACGGCGAAGCGTTAATCAAAGCGGCGCTTCTGCTTGACGAGGGCGAGGTGGAAACCGTTTCCCACTACTATGCCGCCGCATTCTTTGACCCGGCGGTTGACTGCATCATTGATATCGGCGGACAGGACATGAAATGTATCAAGATTAAGAACCAGACCGTTGACAGCGTGCAGTTAAACGAGGCATGCTCTTCCGGCTGCGGCTCTTTTATCGAGACATTTGCCAAATCCTTAAATTACGAAGTGGAAGCGTTCGCAAAAGAAGCGTTATTCGCGCCGCACCCGATTGACCTTGGAACGAGATGTACCGTCTTTATGAATTCCAAAGTAAAACAGGCGCAGAAGGAAGGCGCGTCCGTTGCCGACATTTCGGCAGGACTTGCTTACTCCGTTATCAAAAACGCGTTATACAAAGTTATTAAGATTACAGACCCGAAAGATTTAGGAAACCATATTGTCGTCCAGGGCGGAACCTTCTACAACGACGCGGTTCTTCGAAGCTTTGAAACCATCGCAGGCGTTGAGGCGGTAAGGCCGGATATCGCCGGTATTATGGGAGCGTTCGGCGCCGCGCTGATTGCGCGTGAACGCTACAACGGCCAGGCTACTACCATGCTTTCCATTGATAAAATCAACGAACTGACCTACGACACAAAGATGGCACGATGTAAGGGCTGTACAAACCAGTGCCACCTGACCATCAACCGTTTTTCCGGCGGCAGGCAGTTTATTACCGGAAACCGCTGCGAGCGCGGTCTCGGCAAAGAAAAAAATAAAGAAAATATACCGAATCTTTTTGATTATAAAAATAAACGGCTGTTTGATTATGAGCCGCTTACCGAATCGGAATGCACCCGCGGTATTGTGGGTATTCCAAGAGTTTTAAATATGTACGAGAACTATCCGTTCTGGTTTACATTTTTTACAAAACTTGGATACCGTGTCGTACTGTCGCCGGAATCCAACCGTAAAATTTACGAACTCGGCATTGAATCGATACCGAGTGAATCGGAATGTTACCCTGCCAAACTGGCACACGGACATGTGACATGGCTGATTCGAAACGGCATCAAGTTTATTTTCTACCCTTGCGTGCCGTACGAGCGTGTGGAATACAACGATTCCAATAACCACTACAACTGTCCGATTGTAACCTCTTATGCGGAAAATATCAAGAATAACGTAGAGGAACTGCGCACGGAACAGATTGATTTTATGAATCCGTTCTGCGCGTTTACATCGGAAGAAATCCTTACAAAACGTCTGGTGGAAGTATTTAAAGACAGTATTGCAGCAAATGAAATCAAAGCCGCCGCACACGCAGGCTGGTTTGAACTGGAAAATTCCCGCGACGATATCCGTGCCAAAGGCGAGGAAGTTCTCAAATATCTCGACGAAACAGGCAGACGCGGCATCGTCCTTGCCGGTCGTCCGTACCATGTTGACCCGGAAATCAACCACGGTATTCCGGAGCTGAGTAACTCCTATGGTATCGCCG
>CAJTZH010000048.1 GCA_910584325.1 uncultured Lachnospiraceae bacterium
AATCGGATGATTACTGTTTTTTCTTTGATTGCAGTTTTGAAAGGTTATAAAGAAATCATTATAAGTGACATGTTCTGTCACTTTTTTTATTGTTATTTTATAGACCTTCTGATATAATTTGATATATAAGTTGATTAGGAGGTCGTCTCATGGATACTAATATATTAATGGAAAGCGGAACAAACGAACTTGAGGTGCTCGAGTTTACAATCGGAGGCAACCATTATGGAATTAATGTTGCGAAGGTAAGGGAGATTGTACCCTATCATGTTGTTACTCCAATTCCTAATTCACACCGGTGTGTTGAAGGAATTTTTATGCCAAGAGATTTGATGATTACGGTAATCAATTTGGCAAATGTTATTAATGCTCAGAATTCGGAAGACCCAAAGCAGGATATGTTTATAATAACGAATTTTAATAAGTTGAATGTTGCATTTCATGTACATAAAGTAATCGGTATTCATAGAGTTTCATGGGCGGATATTATTACACCGGACAGAACGATTAGTACTGCTGAGACAGCGATAGCAACTGGTATTGTTAAAATTGAAGGCAAGTTGATTATAATTTTGGATTTTGAAAGAATTGTATCAGATATTAATCCGGAAACAGGACTTAAGGTTTCGGATGTAGAACGGTTAAGTCATAGAGAACGTAATGATTCGCCGATTCTTATTGCAGAGGATTCGCCGTTGTTGACAAAATTAATTGTTGATTCTTTACATAAGGCAGGGTATTCGGATGTTACACCTTGTGAAAACGGTCAGATTGCATGGAATATGCTTCAGGAGATGCGGGAGCAGGGGACTTATAAAGATAAAGTAAAATGTGTCATTACAGATATAGAGATGCCGCTGATGGATGGACATAGATTAACCAAACTGATAAAAGAAGACGAAAAGCTAAAATCTATACCTGTAGTTATTTTCTCATCTCTGATTGATGACCAGATGAGAGCAAAAGGCGAAAAGCTGGGTGCTGACGTGCAGTTATCAAAACCGGAAATTGGGTTGCTTGTTTCTGAAATCGATAAATTATTAATGAAGTAAGCGGAACAGTGCTTTGGCAATTATTGTTAAAGCACTGTTTTTTTATTAATTATGAAATATTGATTGATAACCATATGCATAAGGAGTAGAAATGTATCAGGACGTATTAACGCAGATAAACGAAAGTCAAATGATTTTAGTAGGAATTGGGAATGAGCTGTCATGTTATCACGGAATCGATTGGAATGTTGAAAAAGAATTCTCTGACTGGAAAGAAATTTTTTTGACAAATGAAGAGAGCAGTCAGAATGAAATACAAGGGTTTTATAAAATTTTAAGTGATATTTTAAACGGAAAAAATTATTTCATTATTACTACAAATGTGGATGATTTGATTTATGAGTCTGGTTTAAAACCGGAACGAATTGTTGCGCCCTGTGGTAGTAAAAACAGGCTGCAGTGCAGGTGCGAGGGTGAAGACGGTTTGATAAAAACGCCGAAACAGTATTATGACGCGGCATCTGCCTGTATTTGTGAGAAATGTGGTTATGCATATGAACCGAATATTTATAATAAGAATTATTATAACGAAAACGGATATTTGAAACAGTGGCATCTTTATAATAAATGGCTGCAGGGGACATTAAACAGAAAACTGACGATTTTGGAGCTAGGATGTGATTTCTCATTTATGTCTTTGATAAGACTGCCTTTTGAAAAAATTGCGCTGATTAATCAAAAGTCTTTTTATTACAGAATAAACGGGCATTTTCCGCAGATTACGGGGGAGTTAAAAGAAAAAATGAAATCAGTATTCTGTACGCCGCAAGAATTTTTTAAGAAATTTAAGGGAAGTAGAGAAATCCAAGAGTTGTAGTATTTTGCAAAATATGATAAAATTTTAGTTATATTTATGGAGGTGAAAATGTTATGGCATTTGAAAATGAAGAGGACTATCTGGATAATTTGCTTAAGTCCATAACAAGTGAAGATAACGGGGATTCTGGAGAACATTTATTGGAAACGGATTCTGAAATGCAGATGCCAGAAACATTTGGTGATTCTCAGGAAGAAGATGTAGATGAGGACATATTTGAGAGACTGCTATTACAGCAGGAGGAAGAATTACATACTGACAGGGAAATGGAGCAGTCTGCAGAGGACGACATGAATTTTATGGAAGCTCTGTTTGGTAATCAGGACGATACGGCAGAAGAGGAAGATATACTGGATGTTCCTGTGGAAGATGAAACGGAAGCAGAGTTAAAGAGTTTGGATGATTTATTACCGAAAGAGGCAGTATCTGAAGATGTGATACCGGAAGACGAAGTGAGTTTGCAGATGGAGAATACGGAGTTTTCGGAAGCTGACGACATCGGAATACCAATGACAGAGGATTCAGAAGTTCCGGTAATTGAGGATACAGAATTTCCTGAAACAAATGCCGGGCAATTTTTGGAAACAGAAAATGACGCTTTTTTGGAGCCGGGTGAAATGGAGAATCAGGAATCGGAGAACGCGCAATTTCCAATGCTGGATAATGACGAATTACCGGAGTTTGAGGATGAAATGGTTTCCGCAGTAGATGATGAAATACTTCCTGATTTGGAAGACATTATACTTCCCGAAGTTGAAGACGAAGTATTTGCAGAAGATTTTATGGAAGAGATACCGGATGAGATTTCAGAAGACATTGTAGCAGATGGTGAAGATTTTGAAGATTTTACGCAATATCCGGATAATGAAGAAGTTGATTTGAACATCGGCAACGAGCTGATTGGTCAGATTGACGGTTTATTTAGTGATGTAGAAGAAGAGCTTGAAGAAGAACAAAATGTAGAACCGTTTGGGTTGATGGCGGAAGAAGACAAACCGTTAGGTGTGAATATGGAAGACACAGCGCAGGAGGCGGATTACTCTAATCTGGAAGTGGATGATGAGCTTAAGGCTTTGTTAGGCGTTGAATCGCCGGAACAGCTTGCGGATATTCCTTCAGAGGGTGAGGGATTGTCTGAGAATGAACTTGTTAAATTGGCGCAAATGGAATCGGCGGCGAGTTTTGAGATGGCCCCGGGAATTGAAGAGGATGCTATGGGAACGGCATTTGTGCAGGAAGATAATTTTGGCGGGGAAAGTCAGGGTGCATTGGAAGCAGAACAGCCAAAGGAGCCGGGGCAGAACAGTAATAAAAATACAACCGGGTTGATAGCGAAGCTTTTGGCGATATTTAAGAAAAACAACGGCGATAAGTCGCAAGACGCAGAAGGTAATGAAAATCAGAAAGTGCTTGACGAGCTTTTTGACGAAAACGGAGAGCTTTTAGATGATGACAAGAAAATAAAAAAGAAAGGTCTGTTCTTTAAGAGCGGCAAGAAAAAATCAGGGGCTTTAGATACTTCCGATGAGGATGATGATGACGATTCAGACGATATTGAGTCACCGGAGGAGATTGCCAGAAAGGAAGAAAAGGCTAGAAAGAAGAAGGAAAAGAAAGAGAAGAAAGAAAAAGAGAAGCAGGAGAAAAAGGAAAAGAAGGAACAAAAACCTAAAAAAGAGAAAAAGCCTAAGGTTAAGAAAGAAAAGCCGCCGGTTAATCCTGCGGACCTGATTCATGTAAAACCGGTTGCTATCATTATTATGGCGGTGATAGTTGCAGGCATAGTAGGATATGTTTATTTCTTTGTATCCTCATTTAACTATAACAATGCAATGGACAGGGCGGCGTACTATATGGCAGATAAACGGTATACCAACGCTTACAGGGCAGTATCGGGAATTGAGATGAAGAGTGAAGAGGATATTGCGCTGAAAGAGCAGATTGTTACGATTATGTATGTACAGCACTATTATGATGCGTATGAGCGGTATTTGAAGGTTGATTTACAGTTTGAAGCGCTGGATTCACTGATTCGGGGAATAAAGACATACGACGATTGTTATCAGTTTGCAATTGAGCAGGGAATTACAGCCGACTATGAGATTGTGAGAGCAAAACTTGTTGCGGCGCTGGAGCAGTATGGCATTACCGAAGCGATGGCAAGAACTTATGGAGCGATGACGAATTATACTCAATACAAATATATACTGGAAGGTTACGGAGGCGTTTCGAATGATAGCGGTAATTGATTACGATGCAGGTAATTTGAAAAGTGTGGAGAAAGCCTTGATTTCACTGGGTGAGGAAGTGGTTGTTTCCAGAGAACGTGATGTGATTCTTAAGGCAGATAAAGTAATTCTTCCCGGAGTCGGCGCGTTTGGAGACGCTATGGAGAAGTTAAACCGTTTTGGCATGGTTGACACGATTCATGAGGTCGTTGCGAAAAAGACACCGTTTTTAGGAATTTGTCTCGGACTCCAGTTGATATTCGAGTCCAGCGAGGAAGCGCCGGGAGTAAAAGGGTTAAGCCTTTTACCAGGGAAGATTTTAAGGATACCGTCTGCAGATGGTTTAAAGATACCGCATATGGGATGGAATTCCTTAAAGATTAAGGATGGCGCAACACTGTTTCAAGGAATCGCGGATGGTTCTTATGTTTATTTTGTGCACTCCTATTATTTGAAGGCGGATGATGAATCGGTGGTCGCGGCTTCTACAGAATACGGAACACACATTCATGCTTCAATTGAATCAGAAAATGTATTTGCCTGCCAGTTTCATCCTGAAAAGAGCAGTGATGCAGGTCTTAAGATTTTAAAGAACTTTGCGGGAATAGGCAGGGAGGATTAATATGATTACGAAGAGGATGATACCATGCCTTGACTGTAAGGATGGAAGAGTAGTCAAAGGAACAAGCTTTTTGAATCTGCGGGATGCAGGCGACCCTGTCGAGGTAGCTTACGCCTATGATAAAGAAGGCGCGGACGAACTTGTTTTTCTTGATATTACGGCAACATCAGACGGGAGAGACACAACAGTGGAACTTGTCAGAAGAGTTGCCGAGCAGGTTTTTATTCCGTTTACCGTCGGCGGTGGAATTAAATCTGTTGACGATTTTAAAAATCTTTTGCGTGAGGGCGCTGATAAGATTGCCGTTAATTCCGCGGCAATTTTGAATCCGTACTTAATCAGCGAGGCTGCAGATAAATTTGGCAGTCAGTGCGTCGTTGTGGCAATCGACGCTAAAAGAAGAGATGATAACAAAGGATGGACGGTTTACCGGAGCGGTGGAAGAATTGACACGGGGCTTGATGCTGTTGAGTGGGCGATGAAAGCGGAAAAAATGGGAGCGGGAGAGATTCTTCTCACCAGCATGGATTGTGATGGTCAGAAAAACGGTTATGACATCGAACTGACAAGGATCATTGCAGATATTGTGTATATTCCGGTGATTGCTTCCGGTGGAGCGGGGAAGATGGAACATTTTAAGGACGCGTTTCTTTTAGGCAGGGCAGAGGCAGTGTTGGCGGCATCGCTGTTTCATTACAAGGAACTGCAGATAAGTGATTTGAAACGATATTTAAGAGAAAACGATATTCCTGTAAGAATGAACTAAGGGGGAAACCGTATGGGTGCAATAACGAATGACTGGGCAGAGAAGTTAAAGCCTGAATTTTCAAAACCATATTATAAGAATTTATATAACCGGGTGAAGGAAGAGTACGGCAGATATTTAATTTTTCCTCCGGCGGACGATATTTTTAACGCGTTTCATTTTACGCCGCTTACCGAGGTGAAGGTGGTTATTTTGGGGCAGGACCCGTATCACAACGTCGGGCAGGCGCACGGACTTTGTTTTTCGGTGAAGCCGGACGTGGAGATTCCTCCGTCGCTGGTTAATATTTACAAGGAACTGAATGAGGATTTGGGATGCAGGATTCCAAATAACGGATACCTGACAAAATGGGCGAAGCAGGGTGTTATGATGTTAAATACGGTGCTTACAGTGAGGGCTCATCAGGCGAATTCCCACCATGATATCGGCTGGGAGGAATTTACGGACGCGGCAATCCGCATTCTAAATGAGGAGGACAGACCGATTGTGTATATGCTTTGGGGCAGTCCGGCGCAGCGTAAGGCATCGATGTTAAATAATCCGAAGCATTTGATTTTAAAGGCGCCTCATCCAAGTCCGCTGTCGGCGTACAGAGGATTCTTTGGCTGCAGGCATTTTAGCCGGGCAAATGAGTTCTTGCGTGCAAACGGGCTGGAGCCGGTTGACTGGCAGATTGAAGATGTATAAAGACAGAAAGCGGATTACCGGTGGGTAATCTGCTTTATTTTTTAACCTATATTTACATTTTTGTGTTTTTCTGATAAAATACGAATATCAGCAAAAGAGGAGTGCTGATTCCGGCGTATCGCCACGATTCCATTGAAGTTATTTAATTTATATGCGGGGAGAGTGTAATTAGGAACTTATTACATTTATTTTGACCAAAAGAGAATTTTGCAAGTTCTAAATTGGGAGGAGGGCGGTAACGGTATATTCTGCGGTTTACGGCAGTATACAAATATTTTTTAAAAATGTGTTGACACAGTTTCAGTTTTATAATATGATTATATCAGAAAAACGAACAAAGGTTCGATTAAGGAGAATGACAATGGGTAAAGATGAAAAGTTAAAAGCATTGGATGCAGCAATTGCGAATATTGAGAAGCAGTACGGAAAGTGTACCGTTATGAAGTTAGGCGACTCTGCCAATAATATGAATGTGGAGGTAATTCCGACAGGCTCATTAAGCCTTGATATAGCGCTTGGACTCGGTGGTGTTCCGAAGGGACGAATTGTGGAGATTTACGGACCGGAATCGAGTGGTAAGACAACAGTTGCGTTACATATGGTAGCGGAGGTGCAGAAGCAGGGAGGCATTGCGGCTTTTATTGACGCTGAGCATGCGTTGGACCCTGTATATGCGAAGAATATCGGCGTTGATATTGATAATTTGTATATTTCACAGCCGGATAACGGAGAACAGGCATTGGAGATAACGGAGACAATGGTGCGTTCCGGTGCTGTCGATATAGTAATTGTCGATTCGGTTGCGGCGCTTGTACCGAAAGCGGAGATTGACGGCGAGATGGGGGATTCCCATGTCGGTCTGCAGGCGAGACTGATGTCGCAGGCGCTCAGAAAGCTGACTGCCGTAGTGAATAAGAACGATTGTATTATCATTTTTATCAATCAGCTCCGTGAAAAGGTTGGCGTGATGTTCGGTAATCCGGAGACGACAACGGGCGGTCGTGCGTTGAAATTCTATGCGTCCGTACGGTTGGATGTCAGACGAATTGAAGCGTTGAAGCAGGGCGGCGAGGTTATCGGTAACAGAACAAGAATTAAGGTGGTTAAGAATAAGGTGGCGCCTCCGTTTAAGGAAGCTGAGTTTGATATAATGTTCGGACAAGGTATATCTACAGAGGGTGACGTTCTTGACTTGGCGGTGAACTGTAATATCGTTAATAAGAGCGGCGCATGGTTTGCATATAAAGACGAGAAGATTGGTCAGGGACGTGAGAATGCCAAGGGGTATCTGAGAGACAATCCTGCCGTGCTTGAAGAGATTACGAAGAAAGTGCGTGAGTTTTATCAGGTGGGCACCGATGCATTAGAAGAGACAATAGTGCCGGAAAGTACTGCAACGAAGAGCAGAATCTCCAAGAAGAAAGAAAAAGAAGAAACAGAAGCAGAGGGCTAAGCATTGGAGTATCTTGTAACAGGGATGGCGGATGTTACTTCCAAGAAGGTGCGCATCCAGATTAATTACGACGAATATATTGCTTTGTATAGGGGCGAGGCAGGACGGTTTCATATTGAGGAAGGATGTCTCATAGAAGAGCAGATTTACAGGAGGATTATGGAGGAGGTTCTGCCAAAGAGAGCAAGGGAGCGTTGTCTTAACCTGCTGTCAAGGCGGGATATGACGGAGCTCGAGCTTAGAAAGAAGCTAAGGGACAGCTATTATCCAGTCCATGTTATTGACAGTACGATGGATTGTCTGAGGCGGAATCATTTGCTGAATGATGAATTTTACGCGGACAATTATGTCAGTTTTCACCGCAAAGACAGAAGTATCCGTCAGATAAAGCAGGAATTGAGCAGTAAGGGGATTGATAAAGAGACGGTTTCCGAAATTTTAGAGGACAGCCCTATCGACGAAGAGCAGAACATAGCCATAATTTTGAAAAAGAGGCATTTTGACGCCGCGAACGCGACGCCGCAGGAGCGTATGAAAATCTGCGGATATCTGTTAAGGAAGGGATATGATTACGACAAAGTCAGACGGATGATTATGGAGTAGCACAATCAACTGTTTATTGGTTTATTGTGATGCTATTTGCGGAAATGTTTGTGCAGATGGCACAATTTACTTGACTTCTTCTTAATAATAATGTAGAATTAATCTGTTGTATACTGTACAATGAAAATTAAATAAGGAGGTGCTCCTGTGCCGATATCGATAACAACGTTAGTGATTGCTATTGTTGTAGCGATTGTAATAGCAGCAGTTGTTACATGGTTTATCTCGGAGGCAATGCACAAAGCTTCAGACAGCAAGAAGATTGACAGTGCTGAAAACAAGGCGAAGAAGATTATTGACGACGCTTTGAAGACCGCTGAGACCAAGAAAAGAGAGGCATTACTTGAAGCCAAGGAAGAATCCTTGAAGACCAAGAATGAACTCGAGAAAGAAACCAAGGAGAGACGTGCTGAGTTACAACGTTACGAAAGGAGAGTACTTTCTAAAGAGGAAACTTTGGACAAGAAGATAGACGCCGTAGAAAAGCGTGACCAGAGTATTACCCGTAAGGAAGAGGAACTCAACAGACAAAAGCAGATAGTGGATGAACTTAGCGAAAAAAGGCAGCAGGAACTGGAAAGAATCTCTGGTCTTACCTCCGAACAGGCAAAAGAATATCTTTTGAAAACTGTTGAAGAAGAAGTAAAACATGATACTGCTATGATGATTAAAGAAGCGGATAGCAGAGCAAAAGAAGAATGCGAGAAGAAGGCAAAGGAATATGTTGTTACAGCAATTCAGAAGTGTGCCGCTGACCATGTAGCGGAAACAACGATTTCAGTAGTACAGCTGCCGAATGATGAGATGAAGGGTAGAATTATCGGTCGTGAAGGTCGTAATATCCGTACTCTCGAGACATTAACCGGCGTGGAACTGATTATTGATGACACTCCTGAAGCAGTTGTATTATCTGGCTTTGATCCAATTAAGAGAGAGGTCGCAAGAATTGCTCTTGAAAAATTAATTGTAGATGGTCGTATTCATCCAGCCCGTATTGAGGAAATGGTTGAAAAAGCTCAAAGAGAGGTTGAGACATTAATTCGTGAGGAAGGTGAAGCTGCAGCCCTTGAGGTTGGTGTACATGCAATTCATCCTGAACTGATTAAGTTATTGGGAAGAATGAAATTTAGAACCAGTTATGGTCAAAATGCCCTCAAGCATTCTATTGAGGTTGCACAGCTTTCAGGATTACTGGCTGGTGAGATTGGTTTGGATATCAAGATTGCGAAACGAGCAGGTCTGTTACATGATATCGGTAAATCAATCGACCACGAAATCGAAGGCTCACATATTCAGATTGGTGTGGACTTATGTAAGAAGTATAAGGAATCACCGATTGTTATTAATGCAGTAGAAGCGCATCATGGCGACGTTGAACCGCAATCATTGATTGCCTGCATCGTTCAGGCGGCAGATACTATATCGGCTGCAAGACCGGGTGCAAGAAGAGAGACGTTAGAAACTTATACAAACAGGTTGAAACAATTAGAAGATATTACAAATTCCTTTAAGGGAGTTGACAAATCTTTTGCTATTCAGGCAGGTAGAGAGATTCGAGTTATGGTAGTTCCTGAAGTAGTCAGTGATGCAGATATGATTTTACTTGCAAGGGATATTTCTAAGCAGATTGAAAGCGAGCTTGATTATCCGGGACAGATTAAGGTAAATCTTATCCGTGAATCCAGAGTTACTGATTACGCGAAGTAGTTCAGGTAATAAAGCAGAAAAGTCTTGTAAATAGTGTACAAGCTTTTCTGCTTTTTATTTTTTAGTCCGCTCCTCTTTCCAAGTCTGCGATTCTGTGATTTGCAACATCAAGTTTTTCGTCATGCAGCGCGACTTCCTGTTCAAGGCGGTAAGTGCGTTCAATGACGCTGTTGTGTTTGTCTACGCGGTTTGTGAGCTGCTCTAGCTTGTATTCTAAAAGTGTTCTTGTAGCGTTTGACTGGTAGTGGTTGTTGATGATGCAGACGAGGAGAGTGACCGCGGAACTAATAAGGATACCGATTATTGTTTCCATAGGGACCTCCTGTGTGTTGTTTGGTTAAAGGGGAAATGTTTTTATTAATATCTTGTTATTTTAAGCCGTTCTTTTCCACATATAAACGTTAATATAGGGAGGCATGTTATTATGTTTGACATTCTCCCCTGTTTTTCCGGCAGTTGACTCGGTTGTTGTGACTGTATGCTGATGCTCCCCCGATACACTCGTATCATATCCGCTTGCTTGAAATGCTGTTCCATGATTGCTGCCGGGCGCCGCCAGGTCACGGCTGGAACCATATTTGTGTGAATGACCGCCGGTTGTATTGGTGCTTCCGTTAAGCTGGGGGATACTATGATTATGGCTTGGCAGCTCAGCTACTGTAAGCTGATGAGCTGCTTCACCACCCACGTTTCCTATATCGTTTATAGCAGCATAAAGAAATCTGTTTATAAGTCTTTCCCATGTGCCGCCGATAAAATTTGCAGGCGAATTGTTGTTGAATGAAATGTATACGGAACCAACAGGGTATACTTTGTTCAATATGCTGTCTGATACGTTATCGATTTGATTCACAAGATCATCATCCATATCTCTTAAGTCAGCCATATTTTCATCAATCCTGCTAATTTCTTCATCAATTAAATTCTTTAATACTTTTCCCTGCACGGAATCCAGTGGCATTCCGGGAATTGTAGCAAGCAAATTGTTTGTAGGAACAGGATTAACCTGAGCGCCCTCCTCAATGTTGTTTAGTTTATTAAGCAGTGCATCGGCTAGTTTTAAAACATTCTCATTTGTGATTTCAATCGTCTGTCCGTCTGTTTCTATGATATTTGCACCGTGCAGAGTCCCATCTTCATCAATCGTTATTGTTGTTCCGTCAGGTTTCACAATACCGACATGTTCCGGTGTGGCAACAGAAACCAGTGAGACTTGTTCGGCTTTGTTTGCGCTTTCTGCAGCACTTTCTGCATAATTTTTTGCGAATGCTTCGGATTTACTTGCATTTGTTGCGCTTTCCAACGCTGCTTGGGCGCTGTTAGCTGAATTTGTTGCATTCTGCATGGCTTCTGTTGCACTTTTGAGTGCGTTTTCTTCGCTGTTCCTGGCATTATTCTCACTGATTTTGGAATTTGCTTCTGAATTGGCTGCGTTTAAAGCATGTTGCCGTGCAGCAGATTCGGATAAGAGTGCGGCATCTTTTTTTTCATCTGCCAGATTTGCCGATTGTAATGCTGAACTAGAGCTTAATTCTGCCTGCTCTTTATAGTATTTTGCGTTGTCAGTAGAGTCGTTTTCACGTATTTCGTTGTTTGTACCGACAGCATAGGACTGAGCTATATTAGAATGTAATGCAGAATTCTCCTCCGATTGTTTTGCGTTTTCGGCTGATTCCTGGGCGGAAGAATTTAAAGATTCAGCGGTGTCGATTGCATCCTGTGCCTTTTGAAGTGATTTTACCGCATTATCATAGGCAGCAGTTGTATCATTGAATAATTTAGTTGACGATTCTAACATTTTGTCAACTAAATCTGTTTTATCTAATGTAGATTCAATTTTATTTACCATACCATTCAGCGCGTTAAATTCATTAGAAGAAGTAATTGTTTCCACGTCAAAAGCTGCTTTTTTTACAAAAATAATAAAAGGGAAACTTTTAAGCTGCTGATTATTTGTTTTACTGATTAACATAATTTGATAATCGCCTCGTCCTACAACGGCCGTCATTTGTGAGGTAACATCAACCAATATTTTTCCGTCTTTTGTTATTTCGCATGAATTAAAAATCTGTTTTGTATCTGGTTTTGTGCCAGTAATAAAAACATCTACATCATTGGTTACAGCATATGGTTTGTTATTTTCTATCAATTCAACTTCAAATCCTCTAACGTCATTTCCGTCGCCCTGTATCGTATTATATTGAGTAAAGTTATTGTTACTTGACAAATCAATTTGATAATACTGATATGTTTTATTCATTTAAAAGTCCTCCTTAGAAAATTAGTCATTCTCCTCATTTTTAAAATGTTTTTTACAATTTAGATTCCTACCATATGTATAAAGAATGAATCCGTATCCTGCCCGTATCCGCTAAATCTTCTTGTTAAAATTCTAATAATATTACCATCAGCATAGCAATCATATCTATAGGTGTTTTCTAAATTGCTGCAATATAAATTCCACGATGGGCATTGTGTAAAGCCGTGTTCCCGATAATTAATTGTAACATCATGTTCTGCTGCGCCGGTCATTGCAAACTTAACATTTACAACTTTAATCTGGCTGTTTATTATGCTATTTTTAATGTTTGCAAGATAATTATTCAAATATTCTCCGTTTGCCCATTTCATCTTTATGTTACCGTCTGTTTGATATATTGCTCCTTCAGTTGTACTTATATTTCCTGCCATACAACCACCAGATAAAGGCAAATAGTTATTTAATTGTCCTTTTGTTGCATATGTAGTTTTTATATTACTGCCGTCTTGGTCGGTGTAGGCACGAGTTACTCTGATATTTGGATATGCGCTTTGACCGTTTAGTTTATAATCAGCGCCTAAATCAACCACAAGCGGATCATCATTTGATATAAATGCACGTATATAATTATCGCCTAATGCGTTGCCTGATGGAGAATTCCAATCTGAATTCAAAATAGGTACATATCCCGACCTTGCATTTAAATCACTTAACTTATTTTGAATATTTTCATGAATACCTTGCAGATAAATCAGTTCGCTAGCTGTTATTAATCCGCCGTCCTGTACATTGCCACTATTGTCCGTAACCAGAATCCTGTTAGGAACTCTTCCTGTACGAGTTACGTTATCTGGTTTTTCCAACAAATCATTATAACTGCCCGTAAATGCCACCGTTTTTAAATCCGAAAACCATTTCTTGATTTTCCCTAAAATAGTTGACAGTTTTTCTCCGCTGACAATATTATTTCTCTCTGTTTCTTCGTCAAAAGTAGTGTCAAGATTATATTCTAAAGTTTCAATTTTATTATCAACAGTTCCAAAATTGTCTTCGATTGCATCAAATCTATTATCTACATATTCACTCAGTTCATCATTTGCGTTCGATAAACTATCAAGCCTGTTAAGAACGGCATCGGATACTTTAAGGACATTATCGTCTGTTTTGACAATGCTCTGTCCGTCTACATCTACCGTATTTGCTCCATGCAGGGTTCCGTCCTCATCAACCGTTATCGTGGTGCCGTCAGGTTTCACAATACCTGCATGTTCTGGTGTGGCAATCGTAATTCCGACGATATCTTCCGCTCTTTGCGCACTTTTTTCCGCGTTTTCGGCATATGTTTTTGCGGATGTTTCAGATGTACCGGCATTTGTGGCACTTTCTAATGCTTTTTTTGCACTTTGGGCAGATGCGGCAGCGCTGTTTTCTGAATTTGCGGCGCTCTGCAATGCGTCGGACGAACTCTGTGCCGCATTTTCCTCACTTGTTTTTGCGTTGTCGGCGCTTGATTTTGCATTTGCTTCCGAAGCAGAGGCGTTTGCTGCATATTGCTGTGCCTTCATTTCCGACGCGGATGCGTCATCTGCTTTCTGACTTGCTAAATTTGCCGACTGTAATGCGGATGTAGAAGATGACTCTGCCTGTTCTTTATAGTATTTTGCATTGTCAGTAGAGTCATTTTCACGGCTCTCATCATTTGTTCCAACAGCATAGGATTTGGAAAGATTAGAATATAAAAGAGAATTTTCTTCCGATTGCTTCGCGTTCTCGGCTGACTCCAAAGCCGTGGAGTTAATTGATTCGGCGGTTTCGATTGCATCCTGTGCCTTTTCAAGTGATTTGACCGCGTTATCATAGGCAGTAGTAGTATCTTCCAATATCTGGCTGGATGATTCCAACATACTGTCAACTAAATCTGTTTTATTTAATGTGGACTCAATTTTATTGACCATACCGTTCAGGGCATGAAACTCATTAGAAGAAGTGATGGTTTCAGCATTAAAAGCTGACTTTTTCACATAAATAATAAAAGGGAAACTTTTAATCTGTTGATTTGTTGTTTTACTGATTAGCACAATCTGATAATTGCCTCGTCCTGCAACGGCAGACATTTGTGTTGTCACGTCAACTAATATTGTACCTTGTTCTGTTACTTCGCAGGAATTAAAAATTTGTTTTGTATCAGGTTTTGTACCGGCAATAAAAACTTCTACATCATCGCTTATTATGTAAGGCTTTTTATTTTCTATCAGTTCAACTTCAAAGCCTCGAATGCCGTTACCGTCACCTTGTATTGTATTATATTGAACAAAGTTATTATTGTTCGACAAATCAATTTGAAAATTTTGATAAATACCGTTCATATCTTTTCCTCCTTTAAACGGCAATGTTATTCATCTTGCTTTTTATCATGTTCTTCAATATCTTCTGAGCTATTGATTTCTACAGATTCTTCTGTAAGCTCTTTATTTACTTGTCCTATAAATTGAAATTCAATCTCTTTTAATATATCTTTTAAAATATAATAAACTGCCCCAACATTAAGATTCGAATTTAAAATAATTTTCATTACTTGTTCTCTAAATAAAAAATAATTTTTTGTCATAATTAAAATCCTCGTTCTTATTCGTTATTGTTGATATATCCAAGAACAACTGCTTTAGATTCAAAAGTTGTATGTGTAAGTTCTGACCATGCGATATAGTGTATAGTAGTCCAGCTAGTTTCTCTGCCCATTGCAGTAAATTTACCTGCACTTAAATCATCAATTTTACCAGATAATGCAGATAATTCAGCAGCAGTGGCATAACCCAGTTTTGCAACACTTGCACTTAAATTGTCAACGGTTAGGTTTTTAACAACTAAATCATTAAATTGTGTTAAAGCTTCACCGTCTAAAAGAAAACATGTATTTGCGGCAAATCCCCCACTGAAACCACCAACAGTTTGTCCATTTTGATTAATGCTTATTTCTCCAAAAGTACTGTTGGGATTTACGCCTGTAATGGTAACATTTTTAAAAACAGCAGTACCATTATGATTAAGCTGCCAGTTATCAGTATAAATACTGTCATTACTTATCGTGGCACCGCCAATTGTTCCTCGTGTGGCAGTAATATTATCGGTAATAATCGTACCTTGAATATTAGCATCTTGAGCATATAAATATCCTTTATTATTAACGCTGAATTTACCGTTTCCAGCCCAGAATGCCCAGTCAGTGCCATATGTACCCATACCGGTTGCATTTGAGTCTTTATTTCCATCATAAGGTAAACCATTCGTTATACATCCATTTTCAATAATCCAGTTTCCAATCTTACCGGACTGCGCAATAATATTTCCTTCTGCCTGTATTTTGGATGCAACCACAGTTCCGTCATGTCCAACCCGGAAAGGTGCTTTATCTCTGTTATCAAATGAAGTCCCTGCCCAGAATGCATATGAACTGTTGTATTTACCGATTCCAGCCGAATTTACATTGTTATCATCATATAAATCCGTAGGCGTTAAATTCCATCCTGCGATGTTTCCTTTGCTTGCCTTCAGGTTTCCATCCTCATCCACTGAAAAAGTACCATTACCGTTATTGATTGTGGAACCCGTGATGGTAGAACCTTTGATATCATTACCATAAATTGTACAGCCCGTAATATAACCGGCGGCAACCAATTCCGCAATAATGCCGTAGTAGTCTTTTTCATTTCCTTCCATGTCGGTGTATTTCACCCTGCCAAGGGCGGTACGGGTTGTTCTCCAGTTATCATCGCTAAACAGAATGTTGGAACCAGTGAGAGCCATCTCGTCATTTGGATGGGCGCTTTCCGATGTATTCTTCATAAACACTCCACGGTCATCAAGAAGCATTGTTGAACGTGTTGTTTCCAGACTGGCACCTGCTTTGAATAAACCGTCGGAAATGTTTTTGGCAATGTTGTCCGACTGGCTTTTGGCTTTATCCCAGTTAAATTTGTTAAAAGACACGGAGGTAGAAGCGGAAGCGGCAGTAGACATTGCGTTGGCGGCAAGAGAAAAGATGTTGGAGTTTTTTGTTTTATTCAGACTTCCGAAATTGACCGACAGACTGTTATCCTCAAAATCAATGTCAAACGACAAAAGTTTTGCCTTCATGTAATAATCATCACGGACAAGAATCGTTATATAATTGAATAAATCAAATTGGTCGATATGTTCACGAAACTCCGGCAGAGCAAATATATTTGCCATGGAAACCTGAAAAGAAAATTGCGGCTGGGAGTATTTTGCGAGCTGCGCATTGCCGAACTCAAGAAATGCCTGCTGCATTGCAAGAGCTTCTTCTTTTGTCATTGCGTCCGTAACAACATAATTACTGTCATTGAGGACATCTTCACGGATAAATTTACTGAGAATATGCCATTGTTCTTTTGTAAAGTTATTTTCGATATGAATATCCTCAATAATTGCCTGCATCTGTCGGTTGAGTTGTTCTTTTTGATTCTGCAAAGCAGCAATTTCATTAGTGCGGATATTAATGGCATTCTTAATTTTTTCTACTTCTTCGTATTGTGGGGCGTATAAACTATTATACTGATTCGGTTTTTTATCCTTGTCGCCATATCCCTGCTGCATTAATACAGACAACTTATCTTCATACACTTTTTTCTGCACATTTAATTCATTAAGACAATATTTCGTCCAGTCTTTTGAATCGGTGCTTTCAGGAAGCATTTCGCTTGTTTTATAAGCAATCTGTTTCAATATATCCTGATACCTTGTTATGAGAGGAGTGTATTGTGCGACGCAGCGTTGATACTTTTCTTTATATCTGCCGTAGGCATCATATAAATCCTGTCCCATATATTCAACCGTATGAAAATAATCAAAGTTATAAATCGTATTATAACCCATATTCAGTTCACGCACGGTTAAATCGTCTTCGCCCACAAGAGTTAATGCCGTTTTAATGGACTTTATGTCGGGGTCCACGTTGATTTCTTTTAGAAGGTTTTGGAATGATATAATAATGTTTGTATTTTGACTGATTGTTTCATGATCATAAACATTGATTGTATTGTCTATGGTGTTAAATATAAATGTGCAGTCAAAAGCCTCGGCTACATCAGAGGTTAAGAAGGAATAAATGTCCTGTGAATCAATTTGGAAACTTCGCTGCATACCCCAGAATTTAGGGTCTACATATCCGATACTCCATGACGGCATTTTTTCCAATACCAAATCCAGTAAACTGAACGCAGGGTCTGCGTTATTATAAAGCGACACGCCGTCAATACTTTCTGCCGTACCCATATTAATCGTAAAATGCGTAAGATATTTCTGGGCAAATTCAATTTCTGTGCTTTGCGCCGTAACTTCTTTATATTCCATATCGTTATCCGTGATTTTAACAGTGTTGGAAGTAATCTGAAAATATCCGATATCTTTTAAATAGATATACTGCAGCTCGGTTACGGAATCGTAATATGGATTGACGCTGCCGTTGATAAGCCGGTATACGGTAAAAGAAATTTCCGAAATCTCATGGCTGTAATTCAGCTTCCGGTTATTGCAGGTTAAAGTACCGACAGGCTGCTTATTGACATTACATAATACAAAATCCGGTGTTTCAAGGTTATTCCAAAAGTCATAGTTAAAAGTAACGCTCAATTAAAACACCACCTTTCGCAATTCTGTAAAAGTAACAATTAACGTGCAAAAATTATCGACCATAAATTCATTTTTATATGGAATCAGTCTTGGGAAATTCAGATTAAACGGAACCGTGCGCTCAATCGTGGAAGAAATGATATCGTTCAACGAATCCAGCGTAACGGTTTCATTACTGGTTAATCCGTTTATTTTTGTTATTCTCGAATTGTCGGAACGATTTGTGATAGATAAATCCCCCGAGCAATTCTGAATTTTCATAACAGGGTAGAGGTAGTTATTCAGTTCGTCCGACTGGTTATATAGATAAAATGTCTGACCGGGCGTTAAATTCATTGTTACTGTTTTAGGGGCAGTGTACGCCCAGAAGGAATCACAGGTGAAGTAAAATTTTAAACCGGTAATCCCGTTTATTTTAATCCGTTCCGGGTCGTCTGTTAATTTTACCCTAAAATGTAACTGCTCGTCAAAGAACCCGTTTGTATCCAGAAAATAGAAATCCTCATAGAATTGTTTTCCCGTCATTTCACGAAGAATAGAGCGGATTTCGTGATTGGTAAATTCCAGTTTGTTTTTTCTGCATGGATTTGGAATGAACGTGATAGAAAATTCTAACTTATGCTGATACGTTGTCCCATAATCAACAGGTATTGTTTTTCTTCCGATATACTCTTCCTGACTTTCGCCTCCCATGCCAAATGAGGATGTATCATTGCTGTACGAATCAAATGTTACAGGATATAATTCATGTTCCGAAGCGACAAAATTCCCGTATTTTATATCCTTAAAAAATGCGTCCATCGATATCCTCTCCTTTCATAAAAAATTATATAGAATTACTCAAAAAATTTCTCCAATCATGTATCATATAAGCATCTGCTATATGACAATGATTGGAGAGGTTACATATTATCGGACTCCGCGTTTATACAACTCAGAGTTAAACTGGTTAAACTGCTTTGTAACCGCATTATTCACAATGCTTTCCATTTGTCTTATGTTGCTGTTGTTTACATCGCCCTGAACCTGCACAAGATTATCATAATGAATCTGTACGCTTGGCTGTGCCTTTTGTACAGCAGATATGTTATTTAAGGCAGGATTATTAAATGGTTTAGGCATAATGCTGTTAAATGCCTCCATATTAGCGGTAAGCCTCATAAACTCTGTGGTCTGGACAGGAGTAAGAATACTTTCCCCATCCTTTGCGGCTATAAGCGTATCCTCACCTATTGATTTTGCGATAGCATTTAACGGGTTATTGTCGTCTTTTGTAACGATGCCGCCTTTGGCATATTTACGAAGGTTTAACTTGGTATTCGAAGGAAGCCATGATGGATTTAATGTAGGCGTGGTATAACCATTAATACCTTGTACTGCTCTTGTTCCTGTATAACTTTCACCTAAATTTCCTTTGTGTGCGGCGTTGCGTCTTTCCAAAGCATCCATCAATGCGTTGACACTGTCTGCGGCATTTGCGGCAGAGTCTCCTATTGAATCAATCTGATTTACCAGTGAGCTTACATCGTATCCTCTGTCAAGTGTTGAAACAAGGCTTGCCTGTAATGCCTGTGTAACTGCATCTACATTCGCAATACAATAGTAGGAGTTTACTAAATCACTCTGCAACTTGGAACTGTTTGTGTTATACATGTTGGCAAGCGATACGGCAGTCATATCAGCCTGTTCCTGTAATGAATATGTGCTCATTACCATATTGCCAAGGCTTAGAATAAACCGGCTTTCTTCTTCCGTCAACGCCGTACCGTAGGAAGCGATGGCGCTGCTTCCTGACTGCCATGCGGTTGTAAGACTTTCGGAAATGGTAATGCCATGATTGGAAGCAATCAAAGAAAGTTCGTTTCCAATTACAGCCGCGTTTTGCTTGATTGTCTCAAAAGACGCGGCAATCAGGGTTTCCTGTTCATTCAGCGTATTTTGTAAGGCTGTGATTTCATTGTTTTTTTCTGTCTCAAAATCTTCGTACTGATGATTTAAGGTCTCTTTCTGAACCTCTATGGAATGTTCATATTCAAAATCAGCCAGCTCTCTTTTTGCCTCGGCAAGCTGTTCTTCCAGATTCTTACGTTTCGCGACACTGGCAGCAGTCGTATCATTCTGCATTGCCGCAATCTGACGTTCCAAATCGGTAATGGACTTATTCTTTTCTGTAAGTGAATTTCTGTAATCATTTAAGTCCTTTTCGGCATCGAGCGCTTTGGTTTTGGAGTTTGTCAGCTCCTTCATGGCGTCAATTTCATCCTCAATGCCTTTGACCATCATGTCAATTCTGGCTTTGTTTAAGTCAACGATAGCGTCTTTGGCTTCCTCGGAAGCATTGATTTCGTTCCACTGCGCTTTCTTAAGTTCTGACAGCTTATCCGCATATTCCGTGGCAGAATATCCGCCTTCCATATACGCCTGATTCAGTTTTTCAATCTCATCAGCATACATCTGTGCGCTATAGACGGCGCGTTCATATTCCTGTGCGTACAAGCCGAGCTGTGTCAGACCTTCCGGCGTCCATATTCCTTCTTTATCCGAAACGTCCGCGTCATTAATCAGACCAACAAGGTTCGAAATTTCGTCTGATAAATCGCTGAAATTGTCCTGAATCCTATCGATAATATCCCAGTGAAGTTTCTGAATGGAATTATTAAACTCCTCGATATCCTTCTTACAGTCAAGAATGGAACCGTCAACATCATTAAGCGCACTGATCATTTCCAGCCATTCATCTGTACCTGCTTCAATAGTTCCTGCCGCAAGTCCTGCATTCAGTTCATTGACAAGCGCCTGTTTTTCCTGTTCAAGAATACTTAACTGTCCCTCGGATTCCTTAATAAGACCTTCATAAAACCCTTTGCCGATGACCTGACCTGCTTCCTGAAACAAATCAAGCTGCTTTTTGATGAAATCCTGCGCGTTTGTGGAGATATCCAGCCTGTCTGTAAAGTCCTCGATAATGTTGTTAAACTTATCAAGTTCGAGCTGGCGAATAGTCTCTTTCAGTTTCGCAAGTTGTTGGCGGCAGTCGGATACCTTGTCGGACCACTTTTGATAATCCTTAATGGCATCTACGAGTTCTTCGTTCTCTGAACCGACAAAATCTACAAGTGATACAGCACCTTCCGTAATTTTTTGTAGTAAGTCTTCTGGTATTTTAGCAAGTGTTTCCGTAGCCTTTGACTGATACATTGCAAGTGCGTCTGTATAGTTGTTAATTGATTCTTTATTAATGCCGATTTGTGCGTCAATTAATAAATTTTTTGCATTAGAACCGGCTACATTTTCAAGATTGGCTTTTAAGAGTTCCAGTGCGTCATTTAATACACCAACACGATGCTCAAAGAAATCAACGGTTTCTTTAAACTCGGAAGAGGAAGAAC
>CAJTZH010000049.1 GCA_910584325.1 uncultured Lachnospiraceae bacterium
GGAAAACGCAGAATGGTATATCTGGATAAATGCATTGTGGTGAGGGCAAAATAACTCAAGCTTTGCACTTTGTTGCAAATCGTACAGGATTGTTGTAGAATAACATTCAAAGTATATTGAAGCGAGGGTTATATGGAAAAGTTAGTTCTTATTGATGGTCACAGTATTCTGAACAGGGCATTTTATGGTGTTCCTGATTTAACAAATTCAGAGGGAACGCATACAAATGCGGTATATGGTTTTTTGAATATTATGTTTAAGATTCTGGATGAAGAACATCCGGATTATTTAACGGTTGCGTTTGACGTGAAAGAGCCCACATTCCGTCATAAGATGTATGCGGAATATAAAGGACCGCGTAAGCCGATGCCGGCGGAACTTCATGAACAGGTGCCAGTGATTAAAGAAGTTTTAACTTCTATGGGAATAAAGATTATAGAGATGGCGGGTTATGAAGCGGACGATTTATTGGGAACGATAGCGCGGCTGGGTGAAGAAAGAGGCTTAATGGTTTCCGTGGTGTCGGGGGACCGCGACTTATTACAGCTTGCGACAGATAAGGTTCAGATTCGGATACCGAAGACCAAAAAAGGAGTAACGGAAATCGAAAATTATTATGCGAAGGATGTCGTGGAAACCTATCAGGTTACGCCGAAAGAATTTATTGATTTAAAGGCGCTGATGGGCGATACGTCCGATAATATACCAGGTGCGCCCGGTATTGGAGAAAAAACGGCGGCTTCTATTATTACAAAATATCATTCGATTGAAAACGCTTTTTTGCATGTTGAGGAAATTACGCCGAATAAGGCAAAGAATTCTCTCAAGGAAAACAAGGAACTGGTAGAGCTGAGTAAAGTGCTTGCGACAATTAACGTAGATGTTCCGGTTGCGTATGATTTTGGCGGGGCGGGGATTGGAGACATGTTTAACGAACGCTCGTATGAATTGTTCAAAAAATATGAATTCAAATCCCTGCTCCGTAAGTTTGAAAATACGGATAAGACAAGTGTTGATGAGATATTAAAGAAGATAACGGTTTTGGAAGATTTGAACGAAGTACTGGATTTCTTCGAGGCGGCGGGGAAGAATCATAGAGAGGATGTTGTCTCATTTGATTTTGTGCAGACAAAAGACGGATGTACAAGTCTTGTCGTGATGACGGAGCAGGAAAAGATTACGCAGATTCCGGCGGAGAATTTTGTGACAAAAGAGATGTTATCGGAGAGGATAAAAGAGCTGGCTTCCAAGAGGAAAACAGCTGCTGTCATGGATTTGAAGAAAAATCTTGAAGTGCTGCAAAAGATTTGTGTATCGGATTATTTTGACATGAATGTTGCCGCGTATCTGATGAATCCGTTAAAAGATACGTATAACTATGATGATATCGCAAGGGATTACTTGAATTTGTCTATTCCGTCTCAAAAAGAATTTACCAAAGAAACGGAGGACGGGTTATCTCAAGAAATCCGTACGGCAGCGTTTAATGTTTATGTTTCTTATGCAGGGTATGAAAAACTTGCCGGCAGTTTAAAACGTGAGGGGATGTTAAAACTCTATCAGGATATCGAACTTCCACTTATAGCGGTACTCTTTGATATGGAGCGGTATGGTATGAAAGTGGATAAGAAAAACCTTGCGGAGTATGGAAACAGGCTCGGAGTCAGGATACTGGAACTGGAAAAGAGCATCTGTGAAATGGCAGGATGCGAATTTAATATTAATTCACCAAAACAGCTTGGAGAAGTTCTGTTTGAAAAAATGGGCATGAAAGGCGGTAAAAAGACAAAGACGGGATATTCTACTTCCGCGGAAGTGCTGGAGAAGTTAAAAGATGATAATCCGATTGTCAAGGATATTCTGGAATACAGACAGCTTACAAAACTAAAATCCACATATGCGGACGGACTTGCAGCCTGCATTGGCAGTGATAATCGCATTCACAGCCGCTTTAACCAGACAATTACGGCAACGGGAAGAATCAGTTCCACGGAACCAAATTTACAGAATATTCCCATCCGCATGGAACTTGGAAGACAGATTCGTAAAGTGTTTGTTCCGGAAGAGGATTATGTGTATGTAGACGCGGACTATTCCCAGATTGAACTGCGTATTCTGGCGCACATGTCGGGAGACGAAAAACTGATTGAGGCGTATAAGATGTCGCAGGATATTCACCGGATTACGGCGAGTCAGGTATTTCATATTCCGTTTGACGAAGTGACGGATTTGCAGAGAAGAAACGCAAAAGCCGTTAATTTCGGGATTGTTTATGGCATCAGTTCGTTCGGGCTGAGTCAGGATTTAAGTATATCGAAAAAAGAGGCTGCCGAGTATATTGAGCGGTATTTCGAGACGTATCCGGGAATCAAGGCATATCTTGACGGACTGGTTGCGTTTGCAAAGAAAAACAGTTATGTGACGACGATGTACGGCAGGAAGCGGCCGATACCGGAAATTCATTCCGGCAATTTCATGCAGAGGGCGTTTGGCGAGCGGATTGCCATGAATTCACCGATACAGGGAACAGCGGCGGACATTATTAAGCTTGCGATGATTCGTGTTCATGATGAACTGGAAAATAAAAATTTAAAGTCAAGACTTGTACTACAGGTTCATGACGAATTGTTGATTGAGTGCCATAAGGATGAAGTGGAAATTGTAAAGAAAATATTAATGGAAGAGATGATGAAAGCGTCCAAGCTTCGGGTTCCTCTTGAAATTGATATGCATGTGGGAAATAACTGGTTTGAGGCGAAGTGATGAAAGTAATTGGGATTACAGGCGGTGTGGGATGTGGTAAATCTACGGTGCTGGATTTAGTTGAGAAGAATTTTAATGCGTATGTGATAAAAGCAGATGAGGTCGGACGGCATGTTCTCGATAAGGAAACGAAAGGGTATGCACAGTTTGTTACGTTGTTTGGAGAAGCGTTTTTAAACGGACAGGGTGAGGTTGACCGGGAAAAACTTGCGCGGGAAGTTTTTCGTAACGCAGGTAAACTGGCGGTTTTAAACAGCATTGTCCATCCGCTGGTGAAAAAGTACATTGTCGAAGAGATGGCAAGAGTTCGGTGCATGGGACGATATGATTATTTTTTTGTGGAAGCGGCACTATTGTTTGAAGACCATTATGAATTGTTTTGTGATGAGGTATGGTATATTTATGCGGATGAGGTCAGCAGAAGAGCACGCCTTTTGGATTCCCGCGGATATTCAGACGAAAAGACAGACAGTATTATGAGAAACCAGCTTAGCGAGGAACTATTCAGAAAACGGTGTGATTATGTTCTGGATAATTCAGGCAGTGTGGAAGAAACGTTTGAACAGCTGAAAAAAAAGCTAGTAGTTGATTAAAATTTATGGTATTCTAAACTATATATGTGAAAATGAAATTGCGCATAAAAAGGATGGATGAAAACAGTGAATACCCAGAACGGATTGGTTTTCGGACTTGATATCGGAACAAGGAATGTAGTCGGCATTGTGGGGTGTATGGAACATAACCGTTTTAAGGTCTCTGCCATGGCGTTAAAAGAACATGAAACCAGAGCGATGCTTGACGGACAGATACATGACATATATAAAGTCGGCGATACGATACGCGCCGTGAAGTATCAGCTTGAGAAGCAGATTGATACGGAATTGACGGAAGTCTGTATTGCTGCCGCAGGCCGTGTACTAAAGACGGTGAATGTTCATACTGATTTTGAGTTTGAGCAGGAGACAAGAATTAATCAGGAGCACATTTATTCTCTTGATTTACTTGGTGTGGAAAAGGCGCATGAGATTATTAACGACGGTTCAAGCGACGTACAGTTTTATTGTGTCGGGAATACGCCGATAAAATATTATCTGAACGGATATGGAATCAGCAGTCTTGAGGGACACAAAGCGAATAAAATCGGTGTGGATTTGATTGCCACGTTTTTACCGGAAGAAGTTGTAGACGGTTTATATGAGGCTGTGGATTATGCTGGACTTTCCGTCGCCAACCTGACATTGGAGCCGATTGCGGCAATTAATGTCGCAATACCGGAAAAGTACAGACTTCTTAATATTGCGTTGATTGATGTGGGAGCCGGAACATCGGATATCTGTATTACCAAATCAGGGAGTATTGCAGCGTACGGCATGATTCCTTATGCCGGAGACGAGATTACGGAAGTGATTGCACAGAAATATCTGGTAGACTTTAATACGGCGGATAAGATAAAGGTACAGGCATCTAAGAAAAAGGGTGTTATTAATTTTAAAGATATTATGGGACTCGTCCAGAAGACCAATACTGCCGAAGTCAATGAGACTGTTGATGAGGTTGTGACAAGGATTGCGTCTGAGACGGCAGAACGGATTAAGGAATTGAATGGTGACAAAGCTGTCAGCGCCGTTTTTATTGTGGGCGGCGGCGGCAAGATACCGGGGTACACGGAAAAGATTTCCCAATTTCTCGGAATTTCCAAGGAGCGGGTGGCGCTGCGTGGTGAAGAAGTTCTCACGGCGGTTGATTTTAATGTGGAGGGATTTAAAAAGGATTCTTTATTTGTGACACCTGTCGGCATCTGTATGAATTATTATACGCAGAAGAATAATTTTATTTTTGTTCAGGTAAACGGTGAGCGGGTTAAATTATATGACAATAACAGGCTTACGGTGATTGACGCGCTGCTGCAGGCAGGATATCCAAACGAGCTGTTATTTCCGAGAAGAGGGAAAGAGCGTAATTTTACGGTGAACGGGAAAGCACGGCTCCAGCGCGGCACGGCAGGAGAAGCAGCGGTTATCAGAGTGAACGGTAAAGAAACCAGTATGAACGCCGCAATTGAGCAGAATGATAAGATAGAAGTGACGGAATCTACCATTGGAAAAGACGGTTCCATTACTGTCGGGCAGTTGGAAGAATTTAAGTCGGTAGTCAATTTTGTGGTGAACGAAAAAAATGTTTCCTGTCCGAAATTTGCATATGTGAACGGCTGCCTGCAGTCTGAATATTATGAGATTCAGGAAAATGACACAGTTCTGATGGAAAACTTTTATACGGTGCAGCAGTTGTTTGAGTTTCTTGATATTGATATTACGGAACAAGAAGTTTATGTGAACAATGTGCCGGCTGATTTGGATACAAAGGTTTACGAGAATTTTATTGTGGAAACAAGAGCATGGTTTTCTGATTTGAAGGAAGAAAATTCAGCGCAGGCTGTTTCGGAACAGATGGACAGCATCGTAAAACAGGAAACAACAAATCCGCACGAAGCAAAAACGGCGCCGGAGGAAACAGATGCGAAGCCTGTTAAAACGGCGGTGTCTGTGCATGTTCTGGTTAATAATACGCCGGTAACGCTTTCGGGAAAAGCAGAGTATCAGGTTGTGGATGTGTTTTTATTCTACGAATTTGATTTGAGTACACCCAAAGGCTCTTCGGTCATTACAAAGGTGAATGGAGAACGGGTGGAATACGGTTCGCCGGTTTGCGAGAAAGATACGATAGAAATATACTGGGAGAAATGACATGAGAATGATGAGTATTGCCAGCGGAAGCAGCGGCAACTGTATTTACATAGGTTCGGATAATACCCATATTCTGATTGATGACGGAATCAGCAGAAAAAGGGTACAGGAGGGATTGAACGGGATTGGGCTGGATATTTCAGATATTTCGGCAATTTTTATTACACATGAGCATTCCGACCATATTGGGGGACTAGGCGTTTTATTACGCAAAAATCCGATTCCTGTATACGCGTCTCACGGAACGATAGAGGGGATGAAAAGTTATAATAAGCTGAAAGATGTGGACATTTCATTATTTCATGAGACCGAAGTCGATTCAGATACGCAGATTAATGACCTGACGGTTCATTCCATGCATGTCTATCATGACGCAAGAGAACCGTTTGCTTACAGGATTAATCATGGCAGCAAGAAAATGGGTATTATTACGGATTTAGGTCATTTTGATGATTATATTATTGACAATCTGCAGGGAATGAATACGGTTCTGATTGAATCAAATCATGATATCAGAATGCTTGAGGCAGGCAGTTATCCGTATTATCTCAAGAGAAGGATTCTCGGAGACAGCGGTCATTTGTCAAACGAAGCTTCGGGCAGGCTGTTAAACAGTCTTTTGAATGACGGCATGGAACATGTTTTTCTTGGACATCTGAGCCATGAAAATAATTATGCGCAGCTTGCATATGAAACGGTGCGCATGGAAGTGAATCTGGGAGAAAATAAGTATAAAGCAGATGATTTTAACATACAAGTAGCAAAGAGGGAGGAACCATCTGAATTAATACAAATTTAATTAGGTGACGGAGGCGTTTTATGAAGAAGACCATTATAACAGTTGTAGGAAAGGATACGGTGGGAATTATTGCCGGAGTCTGCACATATCTTGCAGAGAACGGCGTCAATATTCTTGATATTTCCCAGACAATTGTACAGGAGTATTTTAATATGATGATGATTGTGGATATGAACAAGTCGCAAAAGCCGTTTGATGTTGTTTCTTCCGAACTTGCTGCGCTGGGAGAGCGTATCGGTGTTATTATTAAATGTCAGCATGAAGATATTTTTGATATGATGCACAGGATTTAGTTTGGAGGACAATTATGATTAATTTATTTGAAGTTGTTGAAACAAACAAAATGATTGAGCAGGAAAATCTGGATGTCAGAACAATTACGATGGGAATTAATCTGCTCGACTGTGCCGATGCGGACTTGGAAGCGACAAAAAATAAAATTTACGAAAAAATTTTGTCTTATGCCCAAAATTTAGTAAGTACCGGGGAAGAGATTTCAAAGGAATTTGGCATTCCGATTGTAAATAAGAGAATTTCTGTTACCCCAATTGCATTGGTTGGCGGTTCATGTTGTAAAAGCAGCGATGATTATGTTGAG
Source organism: uncultured Lachnospiraceae bacterium (assembly GCA_910584325.1). GTDB lineage: Bacteria > Bacillota > Clostridia > Lachnospirales > Lachnospiraceae > MGBC120314. Next base: position 6,905 of record CAJTZH010000049.1, read on the forward strand.
ATTGCGAAAACATTAGACCGGGCGGCAAAGGATGTGGGAGTGAATTTCCTTGGAGGGTACTCTGCTATTGTTTCAAAGGGGATGACAAGGAGCGATGAACTCCTGATTCGTTCTATTCCGAAAGCATTGTCTGAAACGGAGAGAATCTGTAGTTCCGTCAATGTCGGTTCCACAAAGACAGGCATAAATATGGACGCGGTAAAGCTTCTTGGTGAAGTTATCAGAGAAACGGCAGAGTATACGAAAGAAAATGATTCTTTAGGATGTGCGAAACTTGTGGTACTTTGCAATGCTCCGGATGACAATCCGTTTATGGCAGGCGCGTTTCACGGTGTTTCGGAGGATGATGCGGTTATTAACGTGGGCGTCAGCGGTCCGGGTGTTGTAAAGTATGCGCTGGAACAGGTTCGCGGCGCTAATTTTGAAGTTTTATGTGAAACGATAAAGAAAACAGCGTTTAAGATTACAAGAGTCGGTCAGCTTGTTGCGCAGGAAGCGTCTAAGAGACTTGGCGTACCGTTTGGAATTATCGATTTGTCATTGGCGCCGACGCCGGCAGTAGGCGACAGTGTTGCCGAGATACTTGAGGAAATAGGACTTGAGAAAGTCGGAGCGCCGGGGACGACGGCTGCGCTGGCGATGTTAAACGACCAGGTGAAAAAGGGCGGTGTTATGGCTTCTTCCTATGTAGGAGGGTTAAGCGGCGCGTTTATTCCGGTCAGTGAGGATCAGGGGATGATTGACGCCGTTAAGGCAGGTTCTTTGACGATTGAGAAACTGGAAGCTATGACGTGTGTGTGTTCCGTAGGTCTTGACATGATTGCTGTTCCGGGCGATACAATGGCATCAACCATTTCGGGAATTATTGCGGATGAGGCAGCTATCGGCATGATAAACCAGAAAACAACGGCTGTACGCATCATTCCGGTTATCGGAAAGAATGTAGGAGATACGGTTATGTTTGGTGGTTTGCTTGGTTATGCGCCGGTTATGCCGGTCAACGCGTTTGACTGTAGTGCTTTCGTGAACAGAGGCGGCAGGATTCCGGCACCGATTCACAGTTTTAAGAATTAAGAGAGGTATTATAATGTCATTTCAGATTAATCATAAATTGCCGGTTCCGGAGGAAATTAAAGAGCAGTTTCCTGTTCCGGCAGAGTTGGTTTCTCTCAAAGAAAAACGTGACGAGGAAATCAGAAAAGTTTTTACAGGAGAATCGGACAAGTTCCTCGCTATCATTGGACCATGTTCTGCCGATAACGAGGGGGCGGTGCTGGATTATTCGCTAAGGCTTGCGCGTGTTTCTGAAAAGATAAAGGATAAAGTGATTGTTATTCCCAGGGTGTATACCAATAAACCGAGAACGACCGGAGAAGGTTATAAAGGGATGCTTCACCAGCCGGACCCGAATGCAGGTTCTGATTTATTGCACGGTCTAATCGCTATCCGCAAAATGCATATTGATATTGCGATGCAGACGGGACTGACGACTGCAGACGAAATGCTTTATCCGGAAAATCACTGGTATCTTTCCGATGTATTGTCTTATGTGGCAGTCGGCGCGCGCTCGGTTGAAGACCAGCAGCACAGACTGACGGCAAGCGGCATTGGGATTCCGGCGGGAATGAAAAATCCGACCAGCGGCGATTTTACCGTGATGTTTAATTCTGTGAAGGCAGCGCAGTCCGCGCATAATTTCATTTATCGCGGCTGGGATGTGGATACTTCGGGTAATGAGCTGGCGCATATCATTTTGAGAGGCGCCGTGAATAAACATGGACAGAATATACCAAATTATCATTATGAAGACTTGGAGATTATTAACAATATGTATTTGGAAAAAGGACTTGTCAATCCGGCGGCGATTATTGATGCGAATCACAGCAATTCCGGGAAAAAGTTTGAGCAGCAGATTCGTATTGTAAATGAGGTTATGCATAACAGAAGATACGCAAATGAAATAAAAAAACTTGTCAAAGGCGTAATGATTGAAAGTTATATTGAAGAAGGAAGCCAGAAAATCGGCGAAGGAATTTACGGTAAATCTATAACCGACCCTTGCCTTGGCTGGGCGGCATCCGAACGGTTGCTTTATGAGATTGCGGAGCAGGTATAGTAAATAAGTGTTTTAAGGAGCAGGATATGGTTCTTGTTAAAATAGGAGACGGTCTTGGAAACCAGATGTATAATTATGCATGCGGGTATGCGGCGGCAAAGAAAAATAACGATACGCTGCGGCTTGATATTTCGGAGTGTGATAATTCTGATTTTAGGGAGTATGAACTGGAGCGTGTTTTTCGGATAGACTGTCATGATACGGTTTCCTTTTCCAACAGAACTGTATTTCATAAGATTTTTAAGAGAATTTGGCGGGATGTTTTTCATCATGTAATCTATGAAAACAAGAATTTTGTGTTTCTTTATGACGAACGGGTTTACCGTAAAAAAAGATTCCGCAACAATTATTTGTACGGTTACTGGCAGAACTTTCAGTTCTTTGAATTTTGCAGTGAAGATATTAAGCGGCAGTTTCGTTGCAATTATGAACACAGCAGCAGGGTGAAAGAACTGATTCGTGAATTTTTTGGTGAAAATACCTGTGCCATCCATATTCGCGGCGGCGATATTGTAGGACCGGCGGCAGAATATTTTAAGCGGGCAGTAGAATTGATGAATGAAGTAAATCCGGGAGTAAGGTATATCGTGTTTACCAATGACGCAGGCAAGGCGTCGGAATGTATGAAAGAGTGGGATGCGTCGATGCAGGTGGAGTGTATCGGGAACTTGGGAATCTTTTCTGATACGGACGAGTTTTTTTTGATGAGTTCCTGCAGGAATCAGATTATTTCTAACAGTACATTCAGTTGGTGGGCGGCTTATTTAAATGAAAATAAAGATAAAACGGTTATCGCGCCGTTTATTGAAAACGCGTCAAGCAACATCTATCCAGATGGATGGAGAGTAATTTAAACGAGGTATTATTTTGAGAAAACAGAAAGCGTATATATTAAATCAGAAAATAGACCATGAATTTAATGCGTCGGGAAAAGCAATGCGGGATGTTTTTGAGGTTTTTACACAAAATGGCGTTAAAGTTATGCCAGGTGTAAAAAAGAGCGCGCCGAAATATGCAAAAATACTGGATATTCCGATTTTGCTGTGGTATGTTTTGTTTGTATTAAAAACGGGTGACTATTGTATCTTTTCTTTTCCGGAAAACAGTATCAAAATTAAACTGCTTGAGAAATTTGCGAAGAAGCGTGGAATTAAAACGGTTTGCTTTATCAATGACATCAATTCCATCCGCGGCGGCAATTTTGAAAATCCGGAAATTCAAAAATGGATTCAAAGTGATATGAAGCTTATTGGAAGCACGTCGATTATTCTGGCTCCGAACAAAAATTCTGAGGCATTTTTACGGGAGCAGGGGATTATGTCGCAGATTATTACCGTGGGTACATGGGATTATATTATCGAAGACGAATATCCAATGGGAAATGATTTGCATGAACCGGGTGAGCAGTGGCAGATTGCGTTTGCGGGGAATTTAAATAAAGCGCCGTTTATCCGTCATCTGGACGAAATCCAGGATGATACGGTATTCTTTAAACTATGGGGAAAGAGTGATGAATTTATTGCCAACAGCCGTAATTATGAGCATATGGGCACGGTTGCGCCGGATGAACTTCCACATTACATTGCGAGGTGCCATATAGGTCTTGTATGGGATGGCGAGAGCGTGCATGCATGCGAAGGAGGTCTTGGAGAATATCTTAAATACAACAATTCTCATAAATGCGGTTTATATCTGGCGTCGGGACTGCCGGTTTTTGTGTGGAAACAGTCAGGACTTGCGGATTTTGTCTTGGAGAATAAATGTGGTTTTGTGATTGAAAGTCTTGATGACATTTCAGATATTTTGAATAATCTGTCTGAGGATGATTACCGTCAGCTTTTGACGCGTGTTGCTTGTGTTTCAGAGAATGTGAAAAGAGGATATTATCTGAAATGCGCGCTTGATAAGATGTTTCATAGTTAGAAGCAGAATAAAAAACAGGGAGGCAGTTCACACTGCATACTATATTTATGTAATTACGCAGGGGAGGTACATATTTGTGTTAGAGCAAAATGATTTAAATGCCATACAAGATTTATTGAGTCAGATTTTGCTGGAGAATAATAAACATATTGATGAACGATTCGATGCTGTAGATGAACGATTTAATACTATTGATGAACGATTCGATGCTGTAGATGAACGATTCAATGCTATTGATGAACAGTTCAATGCTGTAGATGAGCGATTTAATGCTATTGATGAAAAATTAATAGAGATGAATCATATTGACAAGATTATATTTGAGGAAATTGATAAAGTGCAAAACGTACTGGAAAAACAGATTGAAACCGTTCAGAAAAATCTGAATGAAATGAATCGGTATTACAGAATAACCAAACTTGAAAATGATAATACAACCTTGCTGTTAAAACTGAATGACGAATTATCAAAGCGGGTAACGGAACTGGAAAAAACAGTATAAAGCAAGGGACTGTTCATTAAATTGATTGTTCTTTTATGATTTCACGCCGATAATCGCTTACCGTCTTACAGCCGGATTTGCGGCTTAACACAAGATTGTAAATGTCAGAAGCAAAGATATCCTTTGACAGATATTCTTTATAATCGGCAGGTTTTACAATGAGCGGGCAGGTCAGTGATTTTTTGATACCGGCTAAATATGCCTGTCCCGTCTTATTCAATCCGAGTACGCGGATATACGGGCACGGATTTTCTTTTAGAGTATGATAATCGCGTTCTGTAATACCAAGCAATAAATGCAGCAGTGCACGGCTGATACGTGTATAGGTTAAATCTTTTGATTTGACAGCTTCAATCAACTGCGTTACGGAAAATGCATCTTTTACATGTGACAATAGTTTATTTTGCAAAAATTCCGGTAAATCCGCGACGCGTGAGGACTTTTGGTTTTGGTCAAAAACCATATCGTTCATTTTCATCAGTTCAAATCGTATCATATCCGAAAAATCGTTGATAAAGACAGGCGGGTAACAGTTAAAATACTCCTTGATAAAATCATGGGTGTTTTCCGGCAAAAAATCAAGAAAAGCAGCGTTGTTTGCATTTATGGCGTTTCTGATTGCACTGGCGCTTGCAAATTGTCCGTGTAATGTTGTATCGTGATAACCGCTGTCGGTACGTTTTATAGTAAACGGTGTAATTGCTGCATTTTGCAGTATGATTTCCATGCAGTATTCTAAGCCGAGAATGTTGTTTGGCAGACAAAACAGATTGGACAGTTCTGCCAAATCAACGGGTTGTTTTGTGTCGGAAAGTAATGCTGTGCTTTCACTGTCCTGCTGTATGGCGCGGCTTCGCGCAAGAGGATAAGAACTTCCGCCTTTGACATACTTATGGATAAGGGGGTCCAGTTCGGACTTGCGGTTTAACAAAAGGGATGAGGCTGTCAGAAACGGCGTGATGTCACCGGATTCGCTGCCAAAACAAAGGGCGTCTGCCTGCATATTTTTTAAAATACCGACGCCGCCTGCCGCAAAATATTGCGCGCTTCCGACAGCACTGACGGACGCAAGTTCAATGACGATATCGGCGCCATTTAGCAGCGCGGCGCGGGCACGGGCATATTTGTCCATAATGGCAGGCTCTCCCCGCTGGACAAAATTTCCGCTCATCACTACGATAACGCAGTCTGCGCCGGTAATTTCCCGGGTTTTTGCTATATGGCAGGCGTGTCCTTTATGAAATGGGTTGTATTCTGCGATTATTCCTGTTGCTTTCATATCACTTATCAAAAATCCTTTTCCAATAATTAGCATATCATAAATACTACATATTTTCTGATTATCATATTGTGAATACTGCGTATTCATTCTATAATAAGTTTACCATAATATGAAACAGGGTCAAGTAAATTGTATACCAAAAAATGCAAATTAATTTTACAGAATACTTGAAAAAAACTGATAAAAAACATACAATAGAAATATATTCTGTATAAAATTTTAAATTACATAAAGGAGAGACGAATATGAATTTTTTAGTTGAAACATCAGCACGTCACGTGCATGTGACAGAGGCGGACCTTGAGACATTATTTGGCAAGGACTATCAGTTGACGAAGAAGAAGGACCTGTCACAGCCGGGGCAGTTTGCTTGTGAAGAGAGGGTAACGGTAGTCGGACCAAAGAAAGAATTAGCAGGCGTTTCCATCCTTGGACCATGCCGTAAGGCGACACAGGTAGAACTTTCCCTGACGGATGCCCGTTCCATCGGTATTGCCGCTCCGATTCGTGAATCCGGCGACACAGCGGGAAGCGGCGCATGCAAACTGGTTGGACCGTGTGGCGAAGTAGAACTTACGGAAGGGGTTATCGCAGCAAAGCGTCATATTCATGCCACAGTTGCGGATGCCGAGAAGTTAGGCGTATCAAATGGCGACATTGTATCGGTTAAGATTGACACGGACGGAAGAAGTCTGGTATTTGGCGATGTCGTTGTGCGTGTGAGCGACAGCTATGCGCTTGCAATGCATATTGACACGGATGAATCCAATGCTGCAGGCTGTGGAAGAGAAGTATACGGTGAAATCGTTAAGTAATAAGGAGATTAATTCATGAATATTTTAGTATTAAACTGCGGAAGTTCCTCATTAAAATATCAGTTAATTAACATGGATGATGAGAGTGTTATTGCAAAAGGTCTTGTAGAGAGAATCGGAATTGAGGGTTCCATTCTTACCCATAAACCGACAGGAAAGGACAAGTATGTTGTAGAGACTCCGATGAAGGATCATAATATAGCTGTTAAACTGGTGCTTGACGCATTGATTGACGCAGAACACGGCGTTATTAAGAGTACGGATGAGATTGCTGCGGTAGGACACAGAGTACTTCATGCAGGCGAGAAGTATAAAGAGTCCGTTATCGTAACAGAGGATGTTAAGAATGTGGTTAAGGAGTGTTTTGACCTTGGACCGTTACATAATCCGGCGAACTTAATTGGTATTGAAGCTGTTGAGGCGGCAATGCCGGGCAAAAAAAATGTTGCGGTATGGGATACTGCATTTGGCGGAACGATGGAGCCGAAGGCTTATTTGTACGCAATCCCTCGTGAGTATTATGAGAAATATCACGTGAGAAGATATGGTTTCCACGGAACAAGCCACAGTTTCGTGTCAAAGGAGACAATTAAGTATTTAAATCTTGACAAGGATTCGGCAAAGGTGATTGTCTGCCATCTTGGAAACGGTGCTTCAATTTCGGCGTCTGTCGGCGGAAAGTGTGTTGATACTTCTATGGGACTGACTCCGCTTGAAGGTTTGATTATGGGTACGAGAAGTGGTGATTTGGACCCGGCTATTTTGGAGTTCCTCTGCAATCATGAGAATCTTACAATCAACGAGATGCTTAATATTTTGAACAAAAAGTCCGGCGTACTTGGTATGTCCGGCGGTATTTCCAGTGACTTCAGAGATTTGAATGCAGCAATGAACGACGGAAACGAAGTGGCAAAACAGACGCTGGAAGCATATTCATACAGAGTGGCAAAATATATCGGCGCGTATGTTGCAGCAATGAACGGTGTGGATGCAATCACGTTTACAGCAGGCGTTGGTGAGAACGCGACATGGCTCCGTCCGATGGTAGCCCAGTATCTTGGATATCTTGGAATTAAGCTGGACGAGGCAAAGAGTGAGAACGCAGTCGGTGAGTACGGCGTGATTTCTACGGATGATTCCAAGGTGAAGGTCTGTGTGATTCCGACAAACGAAGAACTTGCGATTGCGAGAGAGACGTTAGAATTGGTAAAGTAATGTTTTGCGTGATAAGTTCTAAATAGTTAAGATATAGGAAAAGGCAGTCTTTATTGTACCGCCCCCCAAAAGTTAGACCAAAAATCTAACGATTGGAGGTCGGTATTTTTATGTCCCAATATTCTTTTGATTCTAAGAAGAAAGTTGTTAGGGAGTATCTCAATGGGGAAGGCAGATGGGACGACCTTGCTGAAAAGTATAAATTAGGCACAAATTCTCAGTTTTGCAGATGGGTCTCAGCATATCAACATTCATGGATATGTGTAATGGAGCAGTTAAAATATCGTTTTTTCTCGCGGCGTCTGTGTAGTCTGTGGAAGAATTCTGCGCGGCAATGTAATAATGTATGAATTATTTTACGGGAATTTCTAAGAATTTTAAGAATTGTTGAAAGAAATGTCAAAAAAGTGATTGACAAAGCGATATGTTGTGCTTATAATGGTTAAGGTGCGCAAATGATGTATTTGTGTATGATAGCATAGGAGTTGATAGTATGCTGTTGGATTTATCCGAACTTTTATCCGGCAATTGTCTTAAAAAGACATTTCATGTGACGCTTTTGATAAAACAGTTTGTTTTGCCTGAAGGTACATATGAGATTGAAGAAAAGACAGAACCGGACATTACAATCGAACAAATTGATAACAAGAAGTATCTTGTAACAGGAGCAGGAAGGGTGACATTAAGCATTCCCTGCGCAAGATGTCTTGACGATGTTTCGTATACAGTTTCTTATGAGATTGAACGCGAGCTTGATTTTAATGAAAGTAATGAGTCGGATGAGAGACTTGAAGAGATGAGTTATATTGACGGATATCACCTTGACGTAGAGAAGTTAATCTGCTCAGAGATTCTTATCAATATGCCGCTTCGGGTTTTATGCAGTGAGGATTGCAAGGGACTTTGCTTTAAATGCGGTGCGAATCTGAACAAAGGTGAGTGCGGCTGTGACAGAGAACAGCTGGATCCAAGAATGTCTGTTATTCAGGATATTTTTAAGAATTTTAAGGAGGTGTGACCATGTCAATTTGTCCAAAGAATAAATCATCAAAGGCAAGAAGAGATAAGAGAAGAGCAAACTGGAAGATGAATGTTCCGAATCTTGTAAAGTGCAGCAAATGTGGAGCTTTAATGATGCCTCATCAGGTATGTAAGGCTTGTGGCTGCTACAACAAAAAAGAAATCATTGCAGTTGATTAATTTTGAAAAAAGGCTTCTGAAAAAGAGGCTTTTTTTATTGCATTACAAAAATAAAAGCATAAGTATATTGTAATCAATGCGGTTTATGTTATAATATGCGTGGCATACTATAGTTGCAGAATTGATATACGCAAAGTTATGAAATAGAGGTTCATTATCATGAAAATAATGAAAAAAATTTTTTTGAAAATATGGCAGTATCATGTAATCCCGCTTCTGGTAATGGCAGGAGTATTTATCAATAAAGTCTGGCCCCTTTTATCGATATCCAGATATAATCATTCCAATGCAGATGATTTCTGGATGTCCAGTAATTCTCATTTTATATGGGAAGATACACATTCTTTCTGGGCGACAGTGGCCGGTGGGTTTCAAAATGCGGTTCATATCTGGAAGAATTGGGACGGATGCTTCCTCAGTATGTTTATCGGGTGCCTCCCTCCTGTGGCATTTCACGAAAAATATTACAAATATACGTTTGTGATTATTGCCGGCATGCTTGCGATTGGTGTGACGGCACTGTTATATGTGTTGTTGGTTCGTATGTTTAAATTTCCGATAATACATTGGCTGTTAATTACCATGGCAATGTTAATCATGTTTTTTAATTTCATGCCGTCAATAAAAGAAGCATATTACTGGTGGGTCGGGGGAATTAACTACGCGTTCTTAACAGGGATTTTACTTCTTTCACAGGCTTTGCTGCTTGAATATATTGTAAGCGACAGCAAAATATGTCTGGGATTCGGGTCGTTTTTTGCATTTTGCGTGGGAATCGGGAATCTGTTGTCAGGACTTGTAAATCCGGTTATTCTTGTGCTGGAGCTGACCGTATTGCTTTTTGTATACAAGAAGGAAAAGATTTTGTTTCTTATTCCGACGATTTGCGCAATTGCAGGTCTGTTATGTAACGTACTGGCACCAGGGAATTTAATTCGCGGCGGCAGCGAATTATTCCATAATCCGGTTATTGGTTCTATTTTTAAGACGATTGCCGTATCGGCAAAGTTTATACCGGAGTTTTTTAAGAAACCGATGTTCTGGCTCTGTTTGTTTATTTTGGTACTGATTGTAGACGGAATTGCAAAAGGAAAGACCACATACAGATTCCGCTATCCGCTTCTCTTTGTTGTGATAGCATTTGGTGTTTACTGTTCAGTGTTTACACCGGTTGTATACGTGGGAAGTGCGTATTACGGGCGATGTAAGAATGTTTCTTTTTATATATTTTTATTTATGCTGCTGCTGGATGCACTTTATATTACAGGATGGGCATTTCAAAAATTTTCACTGCGGTTAAACGATTTTGTAAAAAAGGGAATGGTATATGTATCGCTTATTTTGGTCTTAATTTCCGTTAAAGTGGACTGGCTGTATTTTGACAGCGAGCTTGCGAGAGAATCTATGAGAATCGGTCAGGCGCAGGAGTTTCACGCAAAGGTGATGGGGAGGTTTAACAAGTATTATGACGATAGTATCAGAGAGGTTTATGTGGAACCGATTGAATGGATTCCCACTGTTTTTTACTGGGATGACGACTGTCTGAAAGACTTAGAACATTATTTTCAAAAAGACTTTATAAAAGTTCTTGAAGAATAGTATTGATATAAGTTAAAATTTAGTATATTATGTATTAGTATTTGATGATACACCTTAAAAATATTTGTTTGATGACAGAAGAATGATGTTTTTTACGTTTTTGTCAATCTTAGTTTTATTGAAAGACCCTTGCCGCTAAAGGCAGCACAGATAGATTGCCGAAAAACGTATCCGGAAAACGCGTTTTCAGTGTACGTTTTTATGTAATTTCTTCCTCGCATGTGCGAGGAGAGTCTTTCAATAAAACTAAGATTGACAAAAACGCGGCAGAATACTAAATCTGTCATCCAACAGGAATGGAGTAACATGAAAGATAAAATTATTGTTGCTGTTGATGCCATGGGTGGAGACAACGCACCGGCGGAGATTGTCAAGGGTGCGGTTCTTGCTGTAAATTCCAGCGATAACATTTATGTGGTTTTGCTTGGTAACGAGGAAGCGGTAGGTTCTGAACTGGCAAAATACACATATAATAAAGAAAAGATTTCGGTTAAGAACACGACGGAAGTTATTGAAACGGGTGAACCGCCGGTTATGGCAATCAAGAAAAAGAAAGACTCGTCTTTGGTGGCAGGCATGCATATGGTTAAGGAAGGCAATGCAGACGCGATTGTTTCGGCAGGCAGTTCCGGTGCCATATTAGTTGGCGGACAGGTTATCGTAGGCAGAATTAAAGGTGTGGAAAGACCGCCGCTTGCACCGTTAATCCCAACGCTTAAAGGGGTTTCTTTATTGGTGGACTGCGGAGCGAATGTAGATGCGAGGGCGTCTCATCTTGTTCAGTTTGCCAGAATGGGTTCTATTTATATGGAACATGTTATGGGAGTAAAGAACCCGAAGGTGGCGATTGTAAATATCGGCGTGGAGGAGGAAAAAGGCAACCAGCTTGTGAAAGAGACGTATCCTCTGCTTAAAAATTGTGCCGATATCAATTTTGTAGGAAGCATAGAAGCGCGCGACATTCCAAACGGAGATGTAGATGTGATTGTATGCGAGGCTTTTGTGGGAAATGTAATCCTAAAACTTTATGAGGGTGTAGGAGCTGCGCTGATTCAGAAAGTCAAGCAGGGAATGATGACATCGTTTCGCAGTAAAATCGGAGCGCTTCTTGTAAAACCGGCTCTTAAAGAAACACTCAAGTCCTTTGATGCCAGTGAATACGGCGGAGCGCCGCTCATCGGACTCAACGGTCTTGTTGTAAAAACTCATGGAAATTCTTCTTCAAAGGAGGTGTGTGCGGCAATCAGGCAGTGTGCAACATTTATGGAGCAGGAAATTAATGAGAAAATAAAAGAAATGTTAAATTAGGAATAATGAAAGGAAATTGTTATGGAATTCGAAAAGTTACAGAAAATTATTGCAGAGGTATTGAACGTTGATGCAGATGAAATCACCATGGAGACAACTTTTGTAGATGATTTGGGAGCAGATTCTCTTGATGTATTTCAGATTTTAATGGGAATTGAAGAAGAATTTGATATTGAAATTGCCAATGACGCGGCAGAGAATATCGTAACTGTAGCAGATGCTGTAGAGCAGGTAAAAGCAGCTATCAATTAATTCAACAATTTGAATAAAAATTACATGGATGAGACTGTCCGGATCGGGCGGTCTCAAGTTTTCTTGCGTTTACACAGGAACCGGTGATTTTTTTCACAAAAGGTCTGCGCTGCTTTGGCAGCGCAGATACTGTGGGGAGGAACGCGATAGGGAAAGTTTACTTTCATAATCGCGTTCTTTCCCACAGTATCCGTATCACGAAGTGATGCCCACTTTTGTAATAGAAAAGTTCACTGTTTCCTTAAATCGCATTTTTAAGGAGAGATATGCAAAATAAAGATTTGGACGAGCTTGAAACAAAAATAAGATATTGCTTCCGGGACAAGCAAATATTGCGCACCGCCATGACGCACAGTTCCTTTTCTAACGAGTGTCATATGAGGAAAATTGACTGTAATGAACGGCTGGAATTTCTCGGGGACGCAGTCCTTGAAATAACGGTCAGCGATTATTTATATCATCTGACGCCGGAATTATCCGAAGGAAAAATGAGTACCACAAGGGCGAGTATCGTTTGTGAACCGACGCTTGCGCTTTGCTGTCGGGAAATAGACCTTGGCAGCTATCTTTTGATAGGAAAAGGTGAGGAACACACAGGGGGAAGAGAGAGAGATTCAATTCTTTCAGATGCAATGGAAGCGCTGATAGGGGCAATTTATCTGGATGGTGGCATTACTAGCGCAAAAGAGTTTATCTATCGTTTTATCTTAAACGATATAGAAAGCAAGACGCTCTTTTATGATAGTAAGTCTATCCTGCAGGAATTGGTTCAGGCGGAGGGAAAGGGCAGGCTTGTTTACAGCCTGATTGACGAGACGGGACCCGACCATGCCAAGACATTTACAGCCGAAGCAAGATTTGGAGATACCGTTTTGGGAACGGGAAGCGGCAAAAGTAAAAAGGCTGCGGAACAGGAAGCGGCATATGCAGCCATACTCCGTATAAAACAGAGAAAGAATGAGGATAGAAAATAATGTATTTAAAAAGTATAGAGGTACAGGGCTTTAAGTCATTTGCGAACAGAATACTTTTTGAGTTCCATAACGGTATCACAGGAATTGTAGGACCCAACGGAAGTGGTAAGAGTAATGTCGCGGACGCGGTACGTTGGGTTTTGGGAGAGCAGAGAGCAAAACAGCTTCGCGGTGCGAAGATGGAGGATGTCATTTTTTCAGGTACGGAAATCAGAAAACCGGTAAGCTACGCTTATGTGGCGATTACGTTAGACAATTCCGACAGGGCGCTTCCGGTGGAATATGACGAGGTTGTTGTCACAAGAAAAGTCTTCCGTTCCGGTGAGAGCGAATATCTGATTAACGGAAATACATGCCGTTTAAAAGACGTGAATGAGCTGTTTTACGATACTGGTATTGGTAAAGAGGGGTATTCAATTATCGGACAGGGACAGATAGACCGAATCTTAAGTGGTAAGCCTGAGGAGCGCAGAGAGCTGTTTGACGAGGCGGCAGGTATTGTCAAGTTTAAACGGCGTAAAGCGGCAGCCATTAAGAAACTTGAGGACGAGCAGACCAATCTTACGCGTGTGAACGATATTCTATTGACATCCACGCTCTGCCCGGCAAATAGGTAGGTCAGCATTGGTGTGAGAAAGGGTGCCAGGATGGTAGAGATTCCGGTCATGCCCACTGACAGGGGAACATCTCCCTTGG
>CAJTZH010000050.1 GCA_910584325.1 uncultured Lachnospiraceae bacterium
AACAGCCAAAAGAAGGACCGCTTCTGCCGGATAGAACCGGCAATCAACTATATTGAAGAAAATTATAACAGAAAAATCCGCGTTTCTGACTTAAGCCGGCTGGTAAATGTATGCGACGACCATTTTATCCGCATGTTCAAGGAAGCCGTTTCACGCACGCCCACCGCTTATATTACGGACATGCGGCTGCATCAGGCGTTGAGGCTGCTCTCCTTGAACCAATATTCCATATCCGAAATTTCCGACAGGACAGGATTTTCCAGTATTCAATATTTCAGCCGTATTTTTAAAGAGCGTATAGGGCTTTCTCCCTCGGAATATGCCAAAATACTTGACGGCAAATTATAAGAATTTGTTTCAATTGACATGACCTGCCCTTCATAGTAAAATAAATCTATTCATTTTACTATGTATCAATATTCGGAGGTAACAGCATGGCTGCAAAAAAATTAGGTTTTGTCGGTCTTGGTCTCATCGGCGGCTCAATTGTACGGGCAATCAAGGCAAAGCACCCGGACTACCATATTACCGCGTTCAGCAGAAGCCAGGCACCTCTTCTGCAGGCAAAAGAAGAAGGAATGCTTGACGGGGTTACAACGGCGATTGACGGGACGTTCGGCTCGTTTGATTACATTTTTCTGTGTACGCCCGTGGAATACATCGCGTCATATCTTGAAAAAATCAAACCGTATATCAGCAGTTCCTGTGTTGTTACCGACGTCGGCAGCGTAAAAGGCTTCATTCATAAGACCGTGGAAGAACTTGACATGGAGGCAAATTTCATCGGCGGCCACCCGATGGCAGGCTCCGAAAAAACCGGGTACGCCAATTCGTCGGCTCTGCTCCTTGAAAACGCGTTTTACGCCGTAACGCCGACCAAAAAATCCAATCCGCAAAAGGTTACGGAATTTGTGGAACTGGTCCGCGATATGGGCGCCGTGCCCGTCGTCCTTGATTACAAAAAACATGATTTTTCCGTGGCCGGAATCAGCCATGTACCGCATATTATTGCTTCCAGCCTTGTCAATCTCGTACAGGATAACGACAGCGACGACCAGATTATGAAAATGATGGCGGCAGGCGGTTTTAAGGACATTACAAGAATCGCGTCGTCCTCCCCGGAAATGTGGGAACAGATTTGTGTGACAAATCCGGACGCAATCAGCGAATTACTTCAGAAATATATTGATTCCCTGACGGAATTTAAAAACGATATCGAACAGAAAAAGAAAGAACGGCTTCACCTTTCCTTTGACCGTTCCAAAGAGTACCGCGATTCGATTATTGACCGCAAAAAAGGAGCCAAAGGTCCGATTCAGCCGATTTACAGCTTTTACTGCGACTTGGCGGACGAGGAAGGCTCGATTGCGATGGTCGCGAGTATTCTGGCATTTAAGCATCTCAGCATCAAAAACATCGGCATCGTCCATTACCGCGAATTTACGCGCGGTGCACTGCTGATTGAGTTTTACCGTGAAGACGCAATGAATGAAGCGATTGTCGCGCTGCGTGAACGAGGGTACACAATTTATACGACAGAATAAAATTTCAATAACCACAAAAGGCGCCTTGCTTTTGGCGCCTTTTTCGCTGCGGTTTTGTCACAGCAGACTGTTTCGTTTTCATACCATTATTGTGTTTATTCTCTCGTTTTTCTCACCCGTAATTCACAAATCGCCGCGTAATGCAGCACCGTAAACCGTTCGGGTGCAGTTTCGTCAAGCAGTTTTTTATGTTCCGCTTCCCACTGTTTTAGCTCTTCCTCTGTCAGCGACGCGCCCACGCCTCTGCATGCCTTCATCCTCCCGTGCCACGTTTCTTTCGTAAACGGCACCATTAAATCAAATTCTTCATGAGATACCGGTTCAAAATATGTCCTAACAGACTCGGGAATGAAAATCGGTTTTCTCGTCTCTCCCGCACCGCTCCACTTCGGACTGTATTTTAAAACAAGTTTCTCGCTTGCCCCCGCAATCGAATCCTCAAACGGCAGCCACGCCATATACAGCACCAGAAGCCTTCCGTCTTCTTTTAACATACGGGCAAAAAGCGGAGCCGTTTTCTCATGGTCAAAATACCAGAAACACTGGCACGCCGTAATCACATCAAACGTTTCATCGGGAAAATCAAGCTGCTTTGCCTCGCTTACAATATATGTAATATTCATATTCTGCTCTTTTGAAAGTCTTTCTGCCTCAGCAATCTGATTGGCAGAACTGTCCGCTCCTACAAAGGACGCGCCGTAGGAATACAGGTTTCTTGGCAGTACTCCCGTTCCTGTTCCCACATCCAGAACCTTCTGTCCCTCGACACAAAGATTGCGCGCAAGAACCGCATCGTAAAACTCTTTGGGATAAATATCTCTGTATTTCGCATATTCCATGGAGGTTCTTCCCCAGTCAAACGCTTTTCCGCCATCTATATTTTTGTTTGAAATCTCCATAAAAATCCTTTCTTCCATGCACAAAAAAGCATATATTTTACAATCCGCAAATTATGCTGACTGCATAGTCTCAGTCTCCAAACCCCTGACAGCATCGATTGGCACCTCTGTCGCTTCCGCTATTTTCTGTAATGTCATCCTGTCTAATTTTATGAGATGAACCGCTGTCTTCTTTGCTGCTTCTATAGCTGCTTCATTTCTCATATCTTCCAACAACTTACACATGACAGCCACTCCTCTCTCGTCCTGTTTGGAATATCTGGCTCTTTTCGCCCCCGCTCCCG
Organism: uncultured Lachnospiraceae bacterium; assembly: GCA_910584325.1. Taxonomy (GTDB): domain Bacteria; phylum Bacillota; class Clostridia; order Lachnospirales; family Lachnospiraceae; genus MGBC120314. The sequence continues at coordinate 2,728 of CAJTZH010000050.1, forward strand.
CATCGGACCTCTAAATTTTCACATCAAATTCTTTATCCGGTTCTTTCCCTTTTTTTATTGTTATGGATATGATAACGCATCGAATGTTGAAATCATTGAATAAAGAAAATAAGAAACATTAAAATTCAGAAATTCTGTTTGTACATTTATTAGAGCACATAAAGAATTAATTTACAAGCACAAAATACACAAAAATATTTTAAAAATTTACTATCAAGCAAAAAGCGCCGCTATTACGACGCTTTTTCTTCCTTTTGCATCTTCCTGATAACAATCCACGCCGTTATGGAAGACATGATGGCAACGCAGATGTTGCTGACCGCCATGACAATTCCCACGCTCTCGCTGCCAAGATTCGTAAAATTCTGCAGCGCCCACAAAACGGGGATTCGAAATACGAACACACGGCAAAAATTAATGAGCAAGGTCAGTTTTGTTTTACCAAATCCGAATAACAGCGCCATAACCGCGCAGTTAATTCCAAGAGGTACACAGCTTCCGAATGAATCATACCGCAGTACATGAATAATTGTCTGCTGAAAACCCTCGTTAAACCCTTGCGTACTGTTGGCAAACAGAAATGTTACCGGCTCGATAAATACATTTATCAGAACCCAGCCCACAAAGCCGATAATTACATTAATCACAAGCAGTTTTCGAAACGCTTCCAGTGCGCGCGCGCGTCGTCCGCCGCCAAGATTCTGGCTGATAATCGCGGCTCCGCCATCCTGAAAGCCGTTTTGTGCGTTTGTGACAATACCGTCTATATTATTGGAAATGCCAAGCGCGCCTACCGTCAGTTCCCCGTAATTCTTGCTCATCGAATTAATCACCGTTTTTCCCATCGCAAACGCAATCTTTTCAATAATAACCGGCACAGACAAATGAATCATCGGACTGACGACGTCTTTTTTCATCGTGATATAGGAAAACGCAAATCCAAACACTTCATTTTTTCTGGAGAGATTTCTAATGGCAATCAGAAATAATACAAACTGCGAACACAGCGTCGCGACCGCAATCATCGTAATATCGCTTTTCATGCCGTACACAAATATGGCAGTCAGGGAAAGCTTCAAAATCATAATTCCCATGTTCAGAAACATAATCCTGCGGGATTTTCCCCGAGAACGCTCAATCGCAATATAAACATTATTAAAGAAACTAAACACCGTCGCCAGCAGCGATATAATAAAGTATCTGGAACCAATCGCGACAAACGCCTCGGGCGTTCCCGTCACGCGCAGAAGAACCGGCGCAAACGGAAGACAGGCAATCACCGCAAGTCCCATGCTGAAACATATCGCAATCAACGAACTGATGCGCCTCTTTACCAAATCAAAATCTCCCGCGCCGTACGCCTCGCTGATTTTGATACAGCTTCCCGCGGCAAGTCCCGTTCCGATGGCGGAAACCATCAACTGTAACTGCGATAAATACGCAACGGTGGACACTGCCTGCGCGCTGATATGGGACGCCATCATGGTATCCAGTATCGCGAACAGATGATTCACCATCTGAAAAATGGCAAGCGGAAGACAAACTTTAAAAATAACGCTCCACATATTGCCGTTTAACGCGAACTCCCGAAACGCCCTGTCTTTTTCCGATAACTTGATTTCTTTCTGCTGCTCCATCACGCTCATTCCTCCATTTCTTATTCTAAGAATATAGCAAAATATATGTATTTAATACGAATATATTGGGTATATAATACAAAATTACATATTTTTTGTCATTCCTTCTTAATAATAACCCGGCTAATAAAAAACTTTTTAAAAAATGTTAAAAAAACGCTTGACATATTATCAATATGATTACATCATAAGTTTAGCAACCAGATATTATCAAAACAATAATAACATCAATTAAGACGGATACGTCTTGGAATGGAGGACATTATGGCTATAAGGTACAAAAAATTTGAACAAACGGAATACGTAATGAAAATCAAAAAAGGAAAAATCATTCAGCAGGGACCGGGACTTTCCTTTTTCTACAACACAATGACGACGAGCATGATTGTTCTTCCCGCAACCGCATTTGACACCGCCTTTGCCTATGACGACATTATGACGTCCGATTTTCAGAAGATTACGGTACAGGGAGATATCTCTTACACAATATCAGATTATCAGAGAGCTGCGAAAATGGTCGATTTCTCTTACAAGAACAATAAAAAAGAAGATTCGCTGACGATGGCGGTTGCCGGGCAGAAAATGGCAAAACGCATGACAAACCTGATAAAGGTCTATACGGCAAAGTACATCAGCGCCAAAACCATCAAAGAAATTATAACATCGGCGGACGAACTGGCAAATTTTCTGAAAACATCTTTAAGAAAAGACGAAACCGTTCAGGAACTGGGATTACAGATGATTGCCGTCTCCATACTGGGGATTCTGCCGCAGCCTGAAACAAGAAGAGCTTTGGAAGCCGCGACAAGAGAAGAAATCTTAAAACAGCAGGACGACGCCGTTTACAAACGCCGCAACGCCGCAATCGAACAGGAACGCATCATTAAAGAAAACGAACTCAACACCGAAATCAAAATCGCCGAAAAGGAAAAAGAGAAACAGGAAAAAGAAATGGAGACAGAGCGCATGATGCAGGAGAAACAGGCGGAACTCGACGCTAAGAAAGTCGCGAACGACATTTCCATCGAAGAAGAACGGCAAAAACTCGTCGATTTGCAGACAGAAAACGAAAAGAAGAAATCCGACGCCAAGGCATACGATTCCGAAGTGCTGCTGCGCACCTTTGCCGGCGTCGATACGGAAATTATCAAGGCGCTTGCAGTCAGCGGAATGGACAGCAAAGCGTTAATCGCGAAGGCATTCGTTGAAATCGGCGACAAAGCGGATAAAATAGGCGTTTTGAACGTCTCACCGGATTTGCTGGAAACTCTGGCTGTCAACTAACCGCCGGATAGAGAATTAATCGTACCATTTTCTATCAAATAAAAATTTGCCGCAGGGCGCGCAAGGACAGGAGCAATTATGGAAATCGTGCAGACAAAGAATCCTTCACGGGGAATGAATAAAGTCATCATCGTCACAAGAAAAACAAGGCTTTGTGAACTTATACAAAAATACAACACACTGGAGCAGGCAAAATTTTATATCGAACATTTAGGAGCAGATTTTTCGGATTATGTTCTGGAAGACTGCAATTACACGGAAGCGGTATCAACCGTAAAATCCATTGCGCTTAAATACGCGAGGGTCCATGAAGTAGACAGGACATTTTTCCCAAACCTCATCATCGGCAGAGACGACATCGTCGTCACCGTCGGTCAGGACGGCATGGTCGCAAATGTGATGAAATATTTAAACGGACAGCCGCTTATCGGAATCAATCCCGACACCAGACGGTGGGACGGCGTTTTGCTTCCGTTTGAGCCGCGTGATTTGGAAACAATCCTTCCGGCAGTCATCGCCGGAAGGTATGACGCAAAAAAAGTAACAATTGCGAAAGCGTCCACAAAAGACGGACAGGAAATGCTTGCCGTCAATGACTTATTTATCGGACAGCGCACGCACACATCCGCACAGTACGACATTACCTTAAACAACACGACGGAAGCCCAGTCCTCAAGCGGCATCATTATCTCAACCAGTCTTGGCGCGACCGGCTGGTATAAATCCATTCTCGCCGAGGTTTCAAGAATCGCGAAAGCGTTTGGCAGTGAAACATGCATTTCCTGTCAGCCGATGCCGTGGTCGTGCGATACGCTTACCTTTGTGGTCCGGGAGCCATATCCGAGCCGCTCCACCAAAGCCGATATCGTCTTCGGAACGCTTGCGAAAACAGACACATTTTCCATTCTCTCCAGGATGTCGGCAAACGGCGTCATTTTTTCGGACGGGATGGAAAACGACGCGCTGGAATTTAACGCCGGAAGCGAAATAACAATCGGGATTGCTGACAAAAAGGGAAATCTTGTGGTATAGCAGAATCCTTTACAATAACTTTTTCGCTGTAATGGCATAGCTGCTGTCATACATCTGTTTCAGGGATGAAACAGAATTATACTGCTCTCCGATGCAGAATTCCTTTGACCACGTCATATAATAAGCCCAGGGAATACGCGACTGCTCCAAAAGCCCAATATCCGGGATATATCCCACCTCGGCAAGCGCCGCCGTTTTGTTTGTGCTTGTCGCGTCAATCAGCTTCCTATATTCCTGCGCGTAATCGGTTGCCCGGTATTTTGAAAGATAAACATCCACAGATATGATATCTACATACTCATCTCCGGGATACCCTTCAGGGACATTACAATTCCACACCCAGAGCAGATTATTCAGCCGGTGTATATCCGTATAACGCCTGAACATAAGTTTATATAATTCCCGCGCGGCCTCTGCGCCCTTAGCGCCCCACCAGAACCACCTGCCGTCCGATTCATGGAACGGACGCCACAAAATCGGAATATCCGCTTTGCAAAACGGCTCAAGCTGCCCGGCGATACTATCAATATCATGGAAAAAAGCTTCGCGTTCCGGCGTATTGTCAACAAGCACACGCGCCGCGTCAAAATCCGTATTTTTTGCGTAAAAACTCTTATCCCTGCCGCCAAGCGGTGAAAACCAGTGAAATGTAAATGTCGCGATTCCGTCCGTCTCCTTCGCCCATCGCATTGCCGTTTCAAGCGTACCGCGGTTTTCATCAATTTCTGTCAGACATTCTTTTGTCGCGTCAGAATAATTGATATTCGGCGAATATGACAACAGCTCAAACCCCCGGAGTTTCGGCTGTTTTCCCGTATGACGCTCAATATAAGCAATTTCCTCCATAGGATTCGTCTGTGTGTGCTGTCCTGTAATAATTGCCTTTCCTGCCGTTTCAGAAAGATAATTCAACAACTCTCCTGCCTTTAACGAGGCATTTTTATTAACGGGCGTCTGCATATGAATCTCCTTTCCGCGTTGTCTGTGATAACCGCTGTATCATTTCCATGCACATCCTGCCGTTGTGGTACGGACATTTCCATAAATGAACCAGAGGCTGGTTCAAAGCTGCCGTTTTGTTTTCCGAAATACTTTCAAACCACTCTCCGCTGTTTTTATCAATTACAGTCAAACGGATAAATTCCCAAACCGATTCCGCCGCTTCCAAATATTCCGATTTTGAGCGGTCTCGCAAATACGCATTGTAAAATCCCGTGACAGCCTCCGCCTGCACCCACCATATCTTTTGCCTGCCAATCGTTTTGTTTACACATTCGTTATTCAGCGCGCCCACCGCCGTATCCATACCATGAACCAATGCGCCCGCCGCCAGTCCGTCAATCAGCGGCTGCATTTTCGCACTGTACACGTTATCGCCGAGTACTTCGCAACACCTGTCTATTAACCATGAGGCTTCGATATCGTGTCCATAAGATTCCATCTCAATCAGCGAATGATACTCCTTATCGAAAAAAACATCACAAATCTGTTTTTCTTTATTATATACCTTCTGTTCAAACAGCTGCAAAATATAACGGAGCGAATCGCCGGCTTCCTTGAGTCCATCCGCACGGTACAACTCGGTATAAGCTTCCATAACATGCAAAAGCGTGTTCATTGTCCTGTCTGCAAGCACACCGTTTTCCGAAAGTTTTTCGTTTGACGCCGGCGAAAAATCTCTGTGAAACGCTTCCAGATACCCGCCGCCGTCCTTACAGTTCTCCTCAATAATATGATACAGCGAATACGCGGACTGTAACGCTTCTGTTTTCCGGCATGCCCGATAGTAAGCGGAAAGCGCGTATAGCGCAAACGCCTGGCAATACGTATGTTTGGAATCATCCGCAACGCTTCCGTCGCTGTTTACCGACCAGTAAACGCCGCCATAACGGCTGTCAAAACAATGCTCAATCAGAAAACGATACGCGTGTTCCGCCATCTCAAGAAGCCCGCTTTGGTGAAGCAGCAGATACGCTGAGGAATAAAACCAAAGTATTCTGCTGTGAAGTATCACACCTTTCACGCTGTTTTTATCAGGTACGCCGTTACTGTCGGCATATCCGTAAAAACCGCCGTTTTCCCCGTCCTTCATTTTATTCCAGAACGGGATAATGTCATTTGCCAAATGTGCCTGAAATTCATTTTTGTTCATATAAAAACTCCTTTCACGTTTTGTATTACCATACAGCAGAATCCACGTATTTTCTATGAAAATCAAACTGAAAAATTGTATAAATCTATTTTCAAGATTGACGCAGACGCTCTTTTATGATAAAACAGAGAAAAGGATGCTGATATGATGCAATTTTTCGAATATATCACAATGACAAAACAATATGATATTTTCTATACCGATTCCGTAAACTCGCCGCTCCACTGGCATTACTACAGTGAAATACTGTACATTCTCAAGGGAAGCGTTACGCTAATCTGTAACAATACCGAAGCGGTTCTCAATGAAGGAGACCTTTGTTACATTTATCCGCTTCAGCTCCACGAGATTAGAAAGGCACGGCACCTGGAAGTAAACTACGCGGTTTTGAAATTTGACATCCACAATCTGCATATCCCGCAGGCGTATCTTTTGAAATTTTACAATTGTTTTATCCATAGAACGCGGCAGAACGATTTTGCCATCATACTGACCCAAAACCAGATATGCCGCGAGCGCATGGAAACGCTGATTAAAGATATCGTTCACGAATTTACCGAAAAGCATGAATTTTACGCGCTTCAGATACAGGCACATATTTTCTCTCTTTTGATAATGTTCGCAAGAACTATGCCCGAAGAACGAAAGTGCTTTGAGGAACAGCGTGGAGATAACCACTATTCGTTTCATCACATTCTTGAATACATCGATACGCATTCCGCGGAACCATTGGAAATACAAGTCCTTGCAGATATGTGCCATATGAGCTACTCTTACTTTGCAAAGTTATTTCGCGAAAATTACGGACGTTCCTGCAAGGAATATATTACTTATATTCGTCTGAACAAAGCGCAGGAACTGCTTCTTCACACAGACCGCGATTTAAACGATATCGCGCTGGAAACAGGATTTTTTGATTGCAGCCATTTTATCAGAACCTACAAAAAATGGAAAGGCATCACCCCAAAACAGGAACGACTGAAACTATCAAACTAAAAAGTATCTATTCAAAAATATTATTTCAATCGGAGGACACGATGTCAGTGGAAGAAAAGCAATATTTGGAGCATTATGATATTGAAAAATATGAACGCCCTTCTGTTACGGCGGATATGGCTGTTTTTGCCGTTATGAACGAAGAGAACCGTCAGATTACAAACTATCGGAAAGACCCTGCACAGAGTCTGAAACTTTTGCTGATAAAGCGCGCGAATCACCCCTACAAAGACAGTTGGGCGCTTCCGGGCGGTTTCTGCCACAAAGACGAAAGCACGACACAGACGGCAAGGCGCGAACTGTGCGAGGAAACAGGCATCCGTGACGCTTATTTAAGACCGTTTGATATTTTTGACGAACCGGACCGCGACCCGCGAGGATGGATTATTTCCCATGCCTTTTTAACGCTGATTGACGGCACAGAATGCAGCCTGCACGCGGCGACAGACGCGCGCGCGGCAGAATGGTTTTCCCTCTCTGTCGAAAAAACGGCACGACACAGAGAAATCCACGAAGAACAGGCGCATATCACAAATTCCTACCGGCTGACGCTTGCCTGTGAACAGACTTCCCCAAAAAATCATCCGCTCTGCCTTACGGCAGAGATTACGGAAACAAAAACTTTTGTGAATTACCACGAAACTGTGGCGTATGATATCGTCTCCTGTGACGGCATCGCCTTCGACCATGCCAAAATCATTCTGTGCGCATTTTTGAAATTACAGAACGAAGTCAACGAAAACGGAAGGCCCGTTTTTGACCTGATGCCGGAAAAATTCACGCTTGCCAGCCTGCAAAACGCGTTTGAAATCGTACAGGGTAAAAAACTGATTACCCCGAATTTCCGCAGAAAAATCGCGGACTTCGTGACGGAAACGGACGAGCTGTCGGAGGGCGCCGGTCACAGACCCGCTAAACTGTTTAAAAGGAATCTGGACGCGTTTTATGGATAAATTTACTTTTTATCCGCCCTCGCTTTTCCCTTAAATTCCTTCTCGATAATAATAATTGATTCCCCATGTTTTCCGATTTTCTCCACCGAAATCTTGTCAACAGTCGTCTCAAAAACTGTATCCATGTCTTTTAAAACGCAATAGACTTCTTCCATTTTTTCTGCCGTATCCAATTTCCCGACCGTCATATGTGGAACATAAATTTTATTATACTGCCCGCCGAAAACATTTCGATATAAAGAATTATGAAGTTTTAAAAGTTCCTGACTCCCGCTTTTTACATTTAAGAAAATATAATTTCCATAGATGTCTTTCTGTCTGCTTATTCCCTGCAAAATTAGTGACATTCTATGTGTCTGATGCACCAAACCAATCAGCAATTACAATTGTTTAAAATACGTTTTCAATTCCGCTTTGCGGGATGCGTCCAGTTCTTTGATTCCCACGCCCAAAATCGCGGCTTCCAGATAGTAAAGAATCACAACACAGTTTCCTTTATCCCTATATAAAAGCAACTATCATTTTAGTACCCATGGTCAACATGCTCCCAATCATTTCCATCATTTCAAACAAGAATCCAGTTCCAATTATCATACGTTGAATTTGGATTAAATGAACCGTCCCCACCTGACGAATCCACATCAAACGATGATAATATTACAATTGCTTTCTTCAAAGAACACGGCAGAACGATTTCGCTGTCGTACTGGCAAAAAAGCAAATCTGTCATGAGCGCATAAAAACGCTGATTCACGATATTGTTCATGAATTTACCGAACAGAAGGAATTTTACGCATTACAGATACAGGCGCATCTTTTCTCTCTGCTGATAGTTCTTGCAAGAAAGATGCCCCAAGAAAGAAAGTTCTCTGAAGAACAGCGCAGGAACTGCTTCTTCATACAGACCGCGATTTAAATGATATTGCGCTGGAAACAGGTTTTTTCGATTGCAGCCATTTTATCAGGACTTACAAAAAATGGAAGGGAATTACCCCGAAACAGGAACGACTGAGACTGTCAAAATGAAAAATTCCGGAGGATGCTATGTCAGAAGAAGAAAAACAATATTTGAAACCGTATGATATCGCAGATACGAGCGACCTTCCGTTACGGCGGATATGGCTGTTTTTGCCGTTATGGGCGCCAAAGATAAGCAGACTGAAAATTACCGGAAAGCCCCGGAAACAGACCCGCAAAACTTTTCAAACGGAATCTGGAGGCTTTTTATGAATAAATCTATTTTTTGCCCGTCGGGGTTTTCCCTTTGCGAAACCAGTCTGTCTCCTTCAAAATCAAGTTCCATAACATAAAGCATCCGGTCTATAATACAGAGAAAGCGCGATTCGCATTACATTGCCTTTTTCAGCTTAATATAATTTCTTATATTTCTGAAAATAGTCAATCTATTTTGGAAAATTATTACATAATTTTTTCGTAAAAGCGATATAGTTTCTCTTCATCGTCGTTTAAATCTTTATACATTCTTTTTTCACTCAAGATAAATCCTACTTTTTCAATCACTTTCCAAGATGGTATGTTTTCATCTCTCACTGTTGCAATCATTCTTTTTGCATTATAATGATTAAAAAAATAGTCCGTATATGCTTTAACCGCTTCAACTGCGTAACCGTTATTCCGATATTGCGCCCCAACAAAATATGTAATACCTGATTCCTGAAGATCTTCATAATAGGAGCATCCAACAGAGCCGATTACCACAGCTTCAGCCTTTAAAGCGATTGTATAAGCCAGATAATCTGTATTGGGATTATCTCTAAATGCAAAGCATCTTGCCTCATCTATCCATTTTGTTATCCACTTACTGCAGTCTCTATCAAAACCGCAATCATTTAAACTTCCGTCTGCCGCCATTTTAACAAATGGCATTTTATCTTCTGTTTTAACGTCTCGAATCAGCAATCTCTGCGTTTCAATTTCCATGAACAAAACCTCCGTAAATTTTATTTATAGAACGAAGCTTTGAAGGATTAAAGACCGCCTCAGGCTAACAAGTTATCTTTTCCCTGCCGCATACAAACAGATTAGAATCATAACAGTGGCAAAAATCCAAACAGTCAGAACGCTGCCTTGAATCCTTCATAATTTTTACAAGTGCTTCAATTCTTCCGCCGAATGAATTCCGACGGAACATAATTTCTTTTCCATCGTGTTACCAAGTCCTAACATTGTCAGTAACGCTATATTTTTCTCCTTTTCCAAACCTCTGACCAAACGGACAGCAACACCATATCTGATATTCCTGGGTTTTCAATTCAATCAAGGCAGATATTGATTTTGTATGTTTAAAAAAACATCTTCCTATACCATACCACCGTTTCCGTGTATGCATTGTATATTGTATCAATGTCAATTTCCTTGACTATCAGCCTTCTGCATACTTCCTGCCAATCGGCATCTTCATAAGCCATCATAAACTCATATACCTCCGAAAGACCGCCCTTCTGCTTAAGAATCGCATCTCTGATATCCTTGGACACATTGACCTTCACAAGTGCTTCTTCCATTGGCACATCCAAAATAATATCTAAAACCGAGAACAGCCCCATTAAGAATAATTCCGAGGACTTAGCAGACAGACCAAAAGCCGGCGCCAAAGATTCCGCAAACTTCGCCCGCAGAAGAGATATTCTGTTAATCTCATTCGGTTTGTCCGCACACAGCTCTTTCGTAATCACTGTATTAAGCCACTTTTTTAATTCTTTCTGACCAAGAATCGCTGCTGCGTGACGAATAGACGTTACCTTCGAATTAATTGCAATACGGTTTACCATATCCAGCAGGGAAACTACGAGTGCCGTATCACGGCCAATGACATCTGCCGCCTGCGCCAGTTCATAATCGGCGTCGTTCACAATATTCATCAGTTCAAGATAATTGACTTTGAGCGGTTCAATCTTTGTTTCTCCTTTTGTAACCGGAAGCCGGTAAAATCTGCCCTCGAAAAGAGGAAACATTTCATCGTCTTTCAGTTTGTCAAAAGTCTCCTGGTTCTCCACATTTCCAACGCAAATTTTAATCTGCGGAAACTGATGCGAAAAATATATTTTTGCCTTATCCAGATGAATCTTTTTACAGTCAAGGATAATATAGGTCATCATCTGAAGCAGTTCCTTTTTACTCTCAAATTCCGCGATAGGAATCTTATAAATTGCCAGCTTAAATCCACACTCCTTTAATTCTCTCAGGCGGTTTCTGTAATCGTCCGTATTCGTAATGGAATTATCAAACAAAAGAACCAGGCGGCTGCGCATCTTTTTGTCAATCTGTGATTCAATATCAGAAAATACATTAATATTTCCTATATGAAGAAAGACATCCGTATCGGGCGTCAGTGTATCAAGTCCAATATTCTCTATAACTTCCAGTCCGTCTATCCTTCCTGCTCCACTCAGCATGGCGCTCCCCTGCAAATCCGGATTCAACAGATAATTCTCCTTCTGTGAAAACAACGAGTAGGCAGACACCTTCATATTTTTATCAAAAAACGGAATCAATGTTACCAACATAACTTTTACCTCCTTTGGGACCGTTCATAAAGTATTTCTATGAAATCCACGTGTTTTCTAAACTATAAGGCTATTATACCAAATTTTGTATTAAATGGCTATCACTTATGAATAAAGTTGTTCCCAATCTGCTTCCTTAAACCCGACAAGAACCGTATCGTCCTTCACGACAATCGGACGCTTCACAAGCATTCCGTCAGATGAGAGCAGTTGAAGCTGTTCTTCCTCTGTCATTTCAGGCAGCTTTCTCGCAAGTTCCATCGAACGGTACAGCATACCGCTCGTATTAAAAAATTTTTTAAGCGGCATTCCACTCGCAATGTGCCATTTTTTAAGTTCGTCATACGTTGGCGGCTCTTCCTTGATATTCCGCTCGGTATAAGCAATATTGCGGCTGTCCAGATATTTTTTTGCCCTCTGGCAGGTTGTACATTTCGGATAGTAAATAAACTGCATAAAACTCCTCCTTATAAATGCTTTGCATAAACTTTAAATTCTTCTAGCTGAAATTCACTCTTTCTAATGCAGTCAATTTTGCGGTAATCCCAGCTTCTCCAGATACTCCTCCGTCTCCGCCCTTGTCCTAAAAACAATAATCTCCTTATTCTTTTGGTATTTATCCAGCATCTCATAAATTACCGGTCGCTGTTCATGCGGAAAATCAAGAATAAACTGCCGGAATTCTTCGTCAAATTCCTGTTCAAACCACGGAAGGTCCTCTCTTTTGTGTCCGATTCGGGACTTTGCACCCGCAAGACACAATTCTGTCGGAAAGTCAAGAAGAAAAACCGTATCGCAGGCGCACATACGAAGCTCTAACGTCCGTGAATAATTGCCGTCAATAATCCACTCATCCAACGCAACAAGTTCTCTAAGCCGCATGTCAAATTCTTCTCTGGAAATGTGCGTTTTATCCGGTTTATGCCATATCATATCAAGGTAGTAAAGCGGAAGCCCCGTAATATCCCTAAGTTCTCGCGCAAACGTGCTTTTTCCTGCTCCCGGACTTCCTATAATCATGACTTTTTTCATATTCAATCCCCGTTATTTTATCGGTAAAACCCTATATCCGTCACTGCTTTCTCAGATACTCCTCCAAAAATCCAAAGAGCACTTCCATCTCCCCGTCGGTGCCCACTGTTATCCGCAGGTAATTATCAATTCTTGGCGCGTCAAAATACCGTACATAAATTCCAGCCTCGCGCAGCGCCTCAAAAATCTTCTTCGCCGGTACTGTTTTATGCGTGGCAAAAATAAAATTCGTCATGGAATCCGGGAAAGAAAATCCAAGCTCCCTAAGACGGAGTTTCGCCGTCTCTCTCGTCTTGATAATTTTGTTGACGTTTCTTTGAAAATACGCTTCATCCCGAACTGCCCAAACGCCTAAATGAATCGCGTACTGGTTCATCGTATAAGAATTAATCGAAAACTTGACATCATTAAGCGCACAAATCAGCTTCTCGCTGCCCATCGCAAAGCCAATCCGAAGCCCTGCCATGGAGCGGGACTTGGAAAATGTCTGCACAACCAGAAGGTTTTCGTATTTTTCCGTCAATGCAATCGCTGATTTTCCGCCAAAATCAATATATGCCTCGTCCACAATCACGACCGAATCCTGATTATGCGACACAATATCCTCAATAAATTCTAAGTTTTCATAGACGCCTGTCGGCGCGTTTGGATTTGGGAAAATGATTCCGCCGTTTTCCTTAAAATAATCTTCTCTTCGTAGCTTAAAATCCCCGGTAAGCGCAGGCGTCACGTACGGAATACGGTAAACGTCCGCCCACACGCTGTAGAACGAATAACTGATATCAGGAAATAAAATCGGTTTCTTCCCGTTAAAAAATGTCAGAAACGCCATGGAGATAACATCATCCGAACCGACACCCACAAAAACCTGCGACTTTTTTAATCCGTACCGTTTTGCAATCTCCTCCACCAATAGCGACGCCGCCGGGTCAGGATATTTCCTCATCAAATCCAAATCAAACAAATCTGCCGCCTCCACTGCCTTCGGTGTCGGCGGGTACGGATTTTCGTTTGTATTCAGCTTAATAATATTGTCAAGTTTCGGCTGCTCTCCCGGTACATACGGAACAACCTTTCTGATATTTTCTTCCCATGCTTTCATTCCTGTCTGTCCTCCTTAAGTATCTTTAAAACGCTCAGTCCCATCGGCACCGCAAGCGCAAACGCCAGAATATCCGCAACCATCTGCGCCGTCTGAATACCCAGAACTCCCATGAACGCGGGCATAATAAAAATCAGCGGAATAAAAAATACTCCCTGTCTTGCCGCCGCCACAATAGAAGCCCGAAGCGCCATACCAATTGTCTGTAACATCATATTACACATGATTGTCCACGCGTTTAACGCAAACACAAGACACTGCGCCCGAAGCGCAAGCACGCCAATCGGGATAACCTCCGGGTCGTCCCGGAACACAAAAATGAGCGGTCTTGCAAAAGCAAAACCTGCTATTGAAATACACAATAACACAATCGTCCCGATTTTCACGCTAAAATAAAACGCTTCCCTGACGCGCCTGTATTTTCCCGCGCCGTAATTCGTCCCGCATACCGGCTGAAAGCCCTGCCCGAAACCGATTAACGCGGAATTGGCAAACATTGAAATACGGCTGACGATACTCATTGCCGCAATCGTAGCGTCCGCCATGCTGCCACCGTATATTTTTGATACATGATTAAGGCAAAGCGTTGAGATGCTGCCGATTCCCTGTCTGCAAAGAGACGGAATACCGCCTCTGAAAATATTGCCAAAATAATAAAGCGACGGCGTAAAATTTTTAAAATGAATACGGATTGTCGCATTTTTTATATTCATAAAAATCAGAATCACAAAACTGACAAACTGACTGATAACAGTCGCCCAAGCCGCGCCTGCAATCCCCATGTCAAAGACAAAAATCAACAGCGGGTCCAAGACAATATTGAGAACGGCGCCGCTGACAATTCCCACCATAGCAAACGACGCGCTTCCCTGAAAACGAAGCTGGTTATTGACCACAAAAGAACCCATAATAAACGGCGCGCCAACAAAAATCACACGCAGATAACTGACCGCGTAAGGAAGAATCGTATCCGTAGAACCTAAGATAACGGCAATCGGTTTCACAAATATCACGCCGGCAACCGCCAGAATCAAACCGGTCATCACTGCAGAAAAGAATCCCGTCGCCGCCATTTTTTCCGCGTCTTCATATTCCCTCGCACCGAGTTTTCTCGAAATATAATTGCCGGAGCCGTGTCCGAAGAAAAATCCAATCGCCTGAATCAGCGCCATAATCGCAAACGCAATTCCTACCGCCCCGGTGGATTGTGTATTCAGCTTCCCCACAAACATCGTGTCAACCATATTATAGAATGAGGAAACCAGCATACTGATAATCGTCGGAACCGACATTTCACAAATCAGTTTGGGAATCGGCTCCGTTGTCAGGTAGCCTACCTTCTCGTCCTGAGTCATGTGATTTACTTTCATAACAAACACCTCTTTCTATTCTTCCGCATCATGAAACACCTCATAACTGTCCTGCCATGCCTTACAAATCAATGTCAGATTATATTCTTTTGCAAGTCTGACAGCTGCGTATGTCGGAACAGCCTTCGAAACAATAATCGGAATCCGCGCCCTGATAACCTTTTGTGCCATATCGACAGGCACTCTCCCTGATGTAAACACAATACAGTTTTCTCTGTCAAATCCATTCATTACGGCATATCCCACAGCCTTATCGAGCGCGTTATGCCGCCCGATATCCTCCGCACCATATACTATCTTTCCGTTATACATTAAAAGACAGCTGTGGGCTCCTTTCGTGTTCTTATGGATTCTGCTGCCCTTTGCAAACTCTTTTGCCAGTTCAAAAATCCACTCCGCACTATAATAAGCCTTCGGCAATACCGCCATTGTTTCATTTTTCAAAGCATATACCTGTCGGTTTGTCGTACAAAAAGACAGCTCCGTTTTTAAAAAAGCTTCCGGCAGCATTTTATTTGTCAGATAAACTTTGACATGCTGACCGCTCTCGTCAGCAAAAATGCTTTCTATATCCTGTTCTCCGGCAATATATCCATCCGAAACAAGCCTTCCCACTGCCAGTTCCGCAAGATTTTCCGGCGTACATACAAGCTTTAAAACAGGCTGCCCGCCAAGATAAATTTCCATGAAATGTTCAACAGTTACTTCGCTTTCTCTTCGGAATGTGCTGTTATCTGCCTGTACAACCGTAACGTCAAGAATTTCCTGCACGTTTCTTTCGCAAAAATGATTTTCAATAACCATGAAACATCTCCTATTTTTTCTATTTATGTTAAATTATAAACGATTTTTCATAGAAAATCAATAAAATAGGAAACCGCCTCGAAAGAGAAATCATGAAACAATTTCCCGCCCGGGCAATTTCCTATTTATAGTCTATGTCAGCAGTTTCTCTATAAACTTTCGAAACTGCAATTTACCGTTACGCAAGTTCTGCCTTTTCTTCGTCAGTTAATTTATCAACCCGGATTGCGCAGACCTTATATTCCGGTATTCTCGCGTATTTATCAAGCGCGGCGTTTGTAAGCACATTCGCGTTGCCGTCCGGGAAATGGAACGGCATCCACGTCTCTTTCGGCGATACTTTCTCGCCCACTCTTGCCGTGGAAACAATCGTACCTCTTCTGGAAGAAACTTTTACCTTTTCGCCGTTTTCAATGCCAAGTCTTACAGCGTCTTCGGTATTCATTTCAATAAATGAATGTCCTTCACGCTCCATCAGTCCCGGCGTCTTTCCGGTCATCGCCCTTGTATTATAATGATACAGAACACGACCGGTCATCAGAATCAGCGGATACTCTTCGTCAGGAAGCTCCGCACTTGGAACATACTCTGCAGGATAAAACCACCCAAGACCTCTTGAGAATTTACCGACATGGAGAATCGGCGTTCCCGGATGCCTCTTATCAGGACAAGGCCACTGAATCGATTCTCCTCTGTCGAGCCTTCTATGGCTGATGCCTCCGAAAATCGGCGTAACCGATGCGATTTCATCCATAATCTCCTCAGCAGTAAGATGCGGCTGTGAATATCCCATACGGTTCATCAAATCGATGAAGATATCCGTATCCAGCCTCATTTCTCCCTCCAGTGTAACAGCCTTACGAACTCTCTGCACACGCCGCTCCGTATTGCTGAATGTTCCTTCTTTCTCCGCATAGCTCGTACCCGGCAGAATAACATCCGCGTACTGCGCCGTCTCCGTCATGAACAAATCCGACAGAACAAAGAAATCCAGACTCTCCAACGCCTTCTTAATATGGTTCTGGTCCGCATCCGTCACAACCGGATCCTCGCCAAAGATAAACAGACCGCGGATTTCTTTGCGGATTGCAGCGCCAAATACGTCCGTGGCATGAACGCCCGGCTTATTGCTGAGCTTAACGCCCCAAGCGCGCTCAAACTTCGCCACAACCTCAGGATTCGTTACCTTCTGGTATCCCGGGAAGTCGCCCGGCATCGCGCCCATATCGCAGGCGCCCTGAACGTTGTTCTGTCCGCGCAGCGGATTGACGCCGCAGCCGGATTTTCCAAGCTTGCCGACAAGCATTGCCATATTGGACATCGACATAACGCCTTCCGTACCGGTGGAATGTTCCGTTACGCCGAGGCAATAAATAATCGGTGCTTTCTTCGCCGTTGCGTACATTAACGCCGCTTCCCTTAAATGATCCGGGTCAATGTGGCAAATCTTTGCCACCTTCTCCGGTGTATAATCCTTAACAATTTCCTTTAATTCCTCAAAGCCTTCCGTTCTCGTCTTAATAAACTCTTCGTCCGCAAGACCTTCATTGATAATCACATGCATCATACCGTTCGCAAACGCTACGTTTGTGCCTGGTTTAATCTTTAAATGAATATCGGCTTTTTTTGATAATCCGATATCTCTAGGATCCACAACAATCAGACGTGTTCCGCGTTCCACTGCCTGACGAATCTGCATACCGATTACAGGATGCGCCTCTTCCGGATTGGAACCGACAAGAAGAATGGTATCCACATCATTTGTGATATCCGCAATCGGATTCGTCATCGCTCCGGAACCAAGGGTCATCGCAAGACCCGCAACCGTTGCCGAGTGACAGACTCTTGCGCAGTTATCTACATTGTTCGTGCCAAACGCACAGCGCACCATCTTCTGGAGCATGTAGCAGTCCTCGTTCGGAGAACGGGAGCAGGCAAATCCTGCCAGCGCATCCGAGCCGTACTGTTTCTTAATCTCAGTGAACTTCGACGCAATCAAATCAAGCGCCTCGTCCCATGTCGCACGCTCAAATTCACCGGTCTCTCTATTTTTAAT
>CAJTZH010000051.1 GCA_910584325.1 uncultured Lachnospiraceae bacterium
CCTGCTGTAGCGGATTGCAGGTACAGGGCACCGCTATCTCCCCGGCTGCGCGGAAGTCTTTTAAAACAAAGAAACCGTTTTTACAGTTTCCTCGTAATATAAACACTAATATAGTTCCAGTAGTGAAAGTATAGATGGTTTTCGCAGGTTTGTCAAGGATAACCACTACATTTTCTTTTTCCGAAGTTCCCGGAAAAATTCTGTAAGCATCGCGGAACATTCCTCTTCCATCACGCCTCTTATTACCTCCGCCTGATGATTAAACCGTTCCTCCTGCAAAAGATTCAGAATGGAACCGCCGCACCCTGCTTTCGGGTTCATGCTTCCGATAATTACTCTGGGAATCCTTGCCTGCACAATAGCCCCTGCGCACATCTGGCATGGTTCAAGCGTCACATACATTGTGCAGTCTTCAAGACGCCAGTCATTGATTACCTTGCTCGCCTTTTTAATTGCGATAATCTCCGCGTGGGCAAGTGTACTTTTATCCGTATTTCTGCGGTTATAGCCCCTGGCGATAATCTTGTCTTGATGCACAATCACGCATCCTATCGGCACCTCATCCAGAACCAGCGCCTTCTTTGCCTGACGGATTGCTTCCTTCATATACTTTTCATACTCTTTCATATTCTTCTTCCTTTTTAAAAAATAATGCACGAATTATTTATATTTGTGATATTATAATATCATTACAAATGTTTTTTGGGAAGAGAGGTTTCTCATGCTATACAATTACGAATCCGAAAATCTAACCTACGAAATTCTCTCCGATGACGCGGCTCCTTTTATTTTAGAGTTCTACCTGGCGAATCGGGATATTTTTGAACCATATGAACCGGATAAACCGTCCGGTTTTTACACATTAGAATATCAGGCCGCCATGGCAAAACTCGAATATGAAAATTTTTTACGCGGAAAAAGCGCCCGGTTCTGGCTGCAAAGAAAAACACAGCCGGGAATTATTATCGGCTGTGTCAGCTTTAACAATATTATAAAAGGTTCTTTTCAGTACTGCACTATCGGATATAAAATTCACAAAAGCCACATGGGATTAGGATATGCCACAGAAGCAGTGCGTTTTCTCACACAGGCTGTTTGCAGTCAATTCGGTATGCACAGGGTTGAGGCATATATTCACCCCGACAACAGCGCGTCAATTGCGCTCGCCGAAAAATGCGGCTTTACATTTGACGGTGTTTCCAAGGAATATGTTTATATGAAAGGCGCATGGGTTGACCACCTGCGTTATACCTACATTCACCATGGACAGTCATCGCCGGTCGTCACAGAATGAGATACACCAATAGCCGAAATCCTTGTCGCAGACACCTTTACGGATACCCTTTTTAAACTGTTCAAACCCGAACATGCCGGCAAACAGACACTCGGAACGCTCATACCGTCCCGGAACTCCCAGCACATATAACTTCTGCCTTCTTTTACAACGGCGGTGTCCCAGAAGAACATGTCCGTAGCAGTACATTGCATGCAGCAGAAAACTGTTATTAATCAGTGCATGACAGGAAGACGGTAGAAATTTTAAATCGTCGTAACCGATTTCCACACAGCCAAACAGTTCATCATCGGAAAAAGGTTCCACGCCGTCATGTTTTTTAAATAAATCCTTCCAATCATTAATTTTCATATAATAAGACTTGTCATATTTTATTTTCGATACTTTCGGTTTTTTCTTTACCCTTAAAAAATCCGGGATTTCCTGTGCTGTAAGCTCCTTTTCCTCCTGTTTTTCCGGCGCCTTCTCTATAATAACTTCCTGAAACGAATCAACCTCTTTCGCTTTTTCATAATCAAACGCTTTTTCACTCCACTCCGAATAGAAAATTCTTCCCCCGCATTTCATCAGCACACCGTCTATACCGTCCAGCGGAACACCCTCTACGTCTTGCGGAACAAACTCATAAACCGCCTTACATTCCTTTTGCACCATACAGATATGAAGCTCGTCATCCTTAACACGGTAAAAACCTAGATTAACGCTCTTTCCCTTTAAATCCTTTTCAAAAAACAATTCCATCCGGCCCTGATTTTCCCGTACTGTGGTCTTCAAATAGCCATATCCGCTTTCCCACATTCCATATTTCCACTCACTTAAATAAGATATTTTTCTACCAAACTCCAACATATACTATAACCTGCCATATTAAATTCTTTGCGGCGCACAGTCCCTACATGGTCTAATATATGCAGAAATTTTTTTGGTCATGCTCAATTTGGGGACGCAAAACAAACAATTTTTGCATTGCCCTTTTTGGAACATTTGCTATATAATATAGCTAACCAAAATAATGGAGGAAAACGAGATGTATGAATTTAAAGATGAATTTTTAACCGGAATAGAACAGATTGATACAGAGCACCGTAATCTGTTTGAAATTGCCGACAGACTGTACACCTTAAAACATGAAGAGTTTATTCCCGACAAATATGATAACATCCGGGAAATACTCGGCGAACTGAAAGATTATACGATGACCCATTTTGAACATGAGGAAGCGTATATGGCATCCATCGGATACAAAAGAATGTTTACCCAGAAAAGCCAGCATGACGCGTTAAGAGAACTCATCAACGACTGGGATTTAGACGCCATTGATGAAAACCAGGATGAATCCATTGATGAAATCCTCAAAACCATCACGGACTGGCTTGTCAACCACATACTCAATGAAGATAAACTGATTGGCAAATAAAATTATCGGTTTATTCTATCATAAATCATATTACTTAAATCAGCAAATTGCTGGAGTGTCAGCGCTTCTCCCCTGACGGACGGATTCTGGCACAGTTCTTCTATTGCCGATGCGATAATCTCCTTTGGCAGATGAATCTCTCCACTGTTATTAAGCGCATTGGCAAGTGTTTTTCTGCGCTGGTTAAAGGATGCCCTGATAACCGCAAACATCAGTCTCTCGTCCTTTACCGAAACCGGCGCGGTTTCATGGCGCGTCAGTTTAATCACCGCGGAATCCACATTGGGTTTCGGTAAAAAACAGCTTGCCGGAACATTCAGAATAACCTGCGGCTTTGCGTAATACTGCACCGCAAGAGACAGCGCGCCATAGTCCTTACTTCCCGGACCTACCTGCATCCGGCATGCAACTTCTTTCTGCACCATAATCGTAATACTGTCAATCGGAACACTGCTTTCAAATAGTCCCATGATAATCGGCGTTGTAATATAATACGGCAGGTTCGCCACCACTTTAATTGGTCTGCCGCCGTTTTTTTCCTCCGCTAAGGATTTGATATCCACTTTCAAGACATCCTCATTGAGAATGGTTATATTGTCATAACCGGAAAGCGTGTCCCGCAAAATCGGAATCAGGTTTTTATCAATCTCAACTGCTGTCACTTCTCTTGCGTTTTCACACAAAAGCTGCGTCATTGTGCCGATACCCGGACCGATTTCCAGAACAAAATCTTCTTTTGTAACGCCTGCTTCCCGCACAATTTTCTCCACCACATTCGCGTCAATCAGAAAATTCTGACCAAACTTTTTCTGAAAGGCAAACTGATACTTATTGATAACTGCCAGCGTATTTGCAGGTGTTCCCAAATGCCCGTTAAATTCCATACATCCTCCTTGCGTTTTCATTCGTTTTTTCTACAACTTGCTCATAGGAAACATTTTTAATTTCCGCTATTCTCTCCGCAATATAGGTAAGATTCAACGATGAATTACGTTTTCCCCGGTTTGGTTCCGGAGCCAGATACGGACTGTCCGTTTCCAGAAGGATTCTGTCCAGGGGAACATACTGCGTTACTTCATGTAATTTTCTCGCGTTCTTAAATGTCACCACTCCGCCAATGCCGATATAAAATCCCATATCGAGATATTTTTTTGCTTCCTCTATAGAATAAGAAAAACAATGAATGACTCCGCCGGTCTCCCCGCACTTTAGCGCCGACATCATATCATAAGTATCCTTCGCGGCGTCCCTCGAATGAATAACTATCGGTTTATGACGGCGTTTTGCCAGCTCTATCTGACGTTCAAACCACATTTTCTGTAAACGGCGTTCCGGTTCCTGCCAGTAATAATCCAAACCAATTTCACCTACGGCTTTTACCTTAAGATTCGTCTTAATCTCCTCTTCAAGCCACTCAAAAAATTCATCCGTAATATACTGTACTTCACTTGGATGTACTCCCAGCGCCGCATAAAAAAAATCATACTGTTTTACCAGTTCCACTGTTTTGATGCAGCTTTCGACAGAGGAGCCAATATTTACGACATATTCAATTCCGTTCTGAGGAAAGCTTCCTATCAGCCCGGCTCTGTCGTCATGAAATTGTTCATCGTCATAATGCGCGTGCGTCTCAAAAATCATTTTTCTTATTTATCCTTCCTCTTACCACTACAAAGCAAACCGCGTGTACCAGAAACGTCATGAGCCATGAAATCGCATATGAGATATACAGTACCTGCAAGGTAGGATTTACCGCAAATATTGTTTTAATCCACACAATTCGAAATACGCAGGCGCCCATCAAAGATACAATCATCGGCATAATAGAATACCCCAGTCCCCGCAGCGCTCCCACCATTGTATCCATCAGACCGCACAAAAAATACGGCACACAGATATACATCATTCGTATCATTCCATAAGCAATTACCTGCGGGTCATTATTGTATATCCCAAGAAGAGGAGCACGAAGCACATAAAATGCTCCTCCGACTGTTATTCCTACAACGGTCACAAGAAACAGGCACCATCCGGCTACTTTATTAATCCTCTCATACTTTCCCGCGCCGTAGTTCTGACCGATAAAACTGAGCGCCGTATGGTGAAACGCATTCATCGACACATATACAAAACCCTCCAGATTTGCCGCTGCGGCATTTCCCGCCATAACAAGCGAACCGAACGAATTAATGGAGGATTGAATCAACACATTGGAAAGTGAGAATAAAGTTCCCTGAATGCCAGCCGGAAGTCCATATCGCAGCATTTCATAAAAGCGCTTCTTTACAATACGAAGTTTATGCAAATTAAGCCTGCACGCGCCTTCGAGTCCGCAAAGACACTTTATAACCAGTACGGCGGAAATCGTCTGCGAAATAATCGTCGCGACGGCAACGCCTGCAACGCCCATATTAAACACGATGACGAATACCAGATTCAGACATACATTGATTATGCCGGCTGCAGCAAGATAGTAAAGAGGTCTTCTCGTATCTCCGATTGCCCGTAAAATGGCACTGCCGAAATTATATAACAGAGTAACCGGCATGCCGATAAAATAAATTCTCAGATAGAGTGTTGACAACTCTATTACGTCCTCCGGCGACGACATCATTTCCAACAACGGTTTTGCCAGTGTAAATCCAATTCCGGCAAGCAGTACTCCACCGGCAAGACTGGATAAAACGGCCGTATGCACCGTATCGCTTACGTCTTTATCCTTTCCTGCGCCACAGTAGCGCGCAACAAGCACATTTGTCCCCACCGATAATCCGATAAATACATTCATGAGCAGATTTACAAGAGATGTCGTAGAACCGACCGCAGCCAGAGAATCGCTTCCGCAATAACGTCCTACTACAATAATATCTACTGCGTTGAACAGTAACTGCAGTACGCTCGATAAAATTAACGGTACTGCATAGAGTATAATCTTTCCTGCAAGAGGACCCTCACACATATTAATTTCATATTTTTTCTGATTACTCATTCTCTCACCTTTGCAAAAACAGGCACCGCTCAAAAGCGGTGCCGTATCAATTCATACTATCCTAACCGATTGGTGCCCCCGGCGGCATATCCTTTTCTGATGTCAGTAGTGAAAGTGTTCCGCTCTCATCCTCGGCACAAAGAAGCATTCCCTGAGACTCAACCCCTGCAATCACTGCCGGCTTTAAGTTTGTTACCACAACAACCTTTTTGCCGACCATCTCCTGCGCAGAATAATGGAGCTTAATACCGGAAACAATTTGTCTGACTTCACTTCCGATTCGCACTTTGGAACAAAGAAGCTTCTTGGACTTCTTCACTTCCTCACATTCCAGCACTTCACCGATTTGAAGCTGTATTCTGCCAAAATCATCTATCGTTATTTCAGCTTTTTTGTCCACATCAATTCCTGCTGTTTCCTTCGCCGGCTCTGCCTGCGCCGCCTTGATTTCCTCAACTTTTGCCATTACGTCGTTTAATTTAAGTCTGGCAAAAAGAATCTCTGGAGTCTGCGTAACCTTTGTTCCCGAAACATACTTACCAAAACAATTCATTTCATCAAACGCTCTTTTTTTCGCAGCAAGCTGCGAGAAGATTTTCGCGGAAGTTTCCGGCATAAACGGTTCCAAAAGACTTGCCCCTATCACAATTGCTTCGACAAGATTATATAAAACTGTGCGCAGTCTCGCTTTCTGTGCCTCATCCTTTGCCAGTACCCACGGCATCGTCTCATCAATATATTTATTGCAGCGTCTGAATACGGCAAATATTTCCGTCATGGCATCTGCCACACGAAGCTCTTCCATCTTAGCCGCCACTTTCTCACGCGCCTGTGTCACCACGGCTTTCAAATCCGCGTCAATTTCCTCCTGCCCCGCGCATTCTCCGGTATTTACCACCTCGCCGCCGCAGTACTGGTTACTCATGGCAATCGTTCTGTTTACGAGGTTGCCAAGCGTATTTGCAAGTTCGGAATTGATACGCTCCACCAAAAGCTCCCAAGTGATAATGCCGTCGTTCTCAAACGGCATTTCGTGAAGTACAAAGAACCTGACCGCGTCCACGCCAAACAGATTAACCAAATCATCCGCATAAATCACATTACCCTTGGACTTGCTCATCTTGCCGTCACCCTGCAAAAGCCACGGATGACCGAATATCTGCTTCGGAAGCGGAATATCCATTGCCATGAGCATAATCGGCCAGTATATGGTGTGAAACCGTAAAATATCCTTACCAATCAAATGTAAATCCGCAGGCCAGTACTGATTATACAGTTCACCATGATTGCCGTTTGCATCAAATCCAAGACCCGTAATATAATTGCTCAGAGCATCTATCCAGACATAAATAACGTGTTTGTCATCAAAGTCGACCGGTATACCCCACTTGAACGAGGTTCTTGACACACATAAATCCTGCAGTCCTGCCTTCAGAAAGTTATTCATCATTTCATTCTTTCTGGATTCCGGCTGAATAAACTTCGGATTATCTTCAATATGCTTTATCAGCCTGTCGGCATATTTGCTCATACGGAAAAAGTACGCTTCTTCCTTTGCCGGCTGGCATGGTCTTCCACAGTCAGGACATTTGCCGTCTACAAGCTGGGAAGGCGTAAAAAACGCTTCGCACGGAGTACAATACATTCCTTCATATTCGCCTTTATAAATATCGCCTTTGTCGTAAAGTTTCTTAAAAATCTTCTGGACCTGCCGTTCATGGTCCTTATCCGTTGTCCGTATGAACCGGTCATACGAAGTATTCATTAAATCCCAGATTTTCTTAATTTCATCCGATACATTATCGACAAACTCCTGCGGCGTTATTCCCGCCTCTTCGGCCTTTAATTCTATTTTCTGTCCATGCTCGTCCGTTCCCGTCTGAAAACGTACGTCATATCCTTCCAATCTCTTATATCTTGCGATGCTGTCCGCAAGCACAATCTCGTACGTATTACCGATATGCGGCTTTCCTGATGTGTATGCAATGGCAGTCGTAATATAATAAGGTTTCTTCGCCATCTCCGATTCTCCTTTTCACTTAATTTCACTAACTTTTAGACTAACACCTCGGGAAATTTCTGTCAACTTTTATTAGTATTCTGCAAATAAAAAACATATAATGAAAGAAATGTGTTATAATGTAAAAAAATAAAAATGGTGGTATGGTATGAAAATTAATAAATTTAAGAAACTGATTTCTATTTTCATGGTTTGTCTTCTCGCCCTGAGCGGATGCTCACCCGATAACAAAAAACCTGACGATGTTTACGAGTATTCCCTTGACTCGTTCGATTCGTTTATTAATGATTTGTTTACAAGCGAAGTGGTCGGTAATTCAATTACATTAAATTATACGCTGGCCCACCCCGAAAACTTTGGCATCACATCCGTAGAACCTTCTTTTGGCTCTACAGACTTAGAACATCTGGACGATGATTCACAGACAATTGAGGCAATTAACGCCCTAAAGTCTTTTGACTATAATAAGCTCGATGACGACCAGAAGCTTACATACGATATTCTGCTGGATAATCTGGAAACTACTCTGGAGTATTCGGAACTTTATTTATATGACAAAACACTGAGTCCTACCATCGGATTAAACTGCCAGCTCCCGATTCTTCTCGCAGAATACTCGTTCCGTACCAAACAGGACGTATACGACTATGTCGCTTTGTTAAAAACCACAGACGACTATTTTACATTTTTACTGGAACTTGAAAAAATGAAATCCGAAAAGGGTCTGTTTATGACAGATGACCTTGCGGAACAGATTATTGAGCAGTGTGACATTTTCACAGAAAATCCTGAACAAAATTACCTTATTGAAATTTTTAACGATAAAATTGACGATTTCAAGGACTTTTCTGATACGGAACGCGAAAAACTGAAACAGGAAAACAAAAAGGCCATTCTTGAACATGTCGTTCCCGCTTATGATATTCTTGCCGATGGGATTGAAGAACTTATGGGTACAGGACAATACGAAGGCGGTTTGTGTAATTATCCTGACGGAGACGCTTATTACCGTTATCTGGTACGCTCCGGGGTTGGCACGGACCGAAGTATTGATGAAATTGAAAAATTAATTGACCGTTATATGAAACTGTCGTTTTATGAGATGGGCGTTATTCTCCGGGAGAATCCGAACATTCTCGATGAAGTCGACGACGCCGCATTCCCGCTAACCGAACCTTACGAAATCCTTGATGATTTACAGGAACGGATTTATGACGAGTTCCCAAAACTGCCGGAAACATCATATACCATTAAATATGTCCATCCGTCGCTTGAGGATAATTTAAGCCCCGCCTTTTATCTAACACCTGCAATCGACGACTACACGCAAAATGTTATTTATATCAATCAAAGCGAACAGTACGCAGAGCAGGATATTTATACTACACTTGCCCATGAAGGATTTCCGGGCCACCTATACCAAATGGTTTACACAACTGCCAAAGGGATTTCTCCGATCCGTTCACTGCTTGGTTACAGCGGATTTACAGAAGGCTGGGCAACCTATGTGGAACTTCTGTCATACAAAATGGGGGCCATTGAGGAAGACATGGGCGCCCTGCTTTCCGCAAACCAGCTGATTACGCTCTGTGTCTACGCAAAATGTGACATTGGCGTAAACTACCACGGCTGGACGGTAAAAGAAGTCTCCGACTACGTTTCGTCTCTGTTCGGCGAGTTGGAAGATTCTGTAATGAAAGAAATTTACGACGCGATGGTATCCGAACCGGCGAACTATCTGAACTATGTCGTCGGCTGCATGGAATTTATGGAATTACGAAGCACTGCCGAGGATACCCTCGGTGATAGATTCGACCCGGTTGCGTTCCATGACTTCATTCTCACAACCGGTCCGGCGCCGTTTGAAATGATTGCCGAACGCCTGACGGTGTGGCTTTCTAAACAGTAAACGATAGAATAAAGCAGCAGCCTGTGCGCCATCTCACCGCACAGGCTGCTGCTTTTTATTACATACGCTTAATCGTTATCATTCTTATGCTTCTTGATAATCTCCTGATATCTTCTCATGGATGCCTTCTCTTCCTCACTCATCTCCTGCGGCTGCTCCTCTATCGTATCAAGTTGTGCAAATACATCTTCCAAATCGTCTAAATTTAATAAATTATTATCCATAAACACGCCTCGTCTTTCTCCTGTTTTTTACCCTAAATCAAAAATATGATTTATAGTTAAATTATACAATATTTTGTACCTGAAAGGAAGAAAAAAATATTTTGAGTTTATACATTTTTCCGCCAAAATAAAAATTACGTAAACCATTCCATAAACCTGTATATTTCATCACAAAGAGGGAATGATTTGACTATTACTAAGAAGAGAGGTGCGCCATGAAACAAATAACGTCTTCCTTAAACTACGATAAACAAAATCTGCTAGATGAGATACAACGTGCGCAAAACGCAATGGACAGCGCATATTCCGGCTTTGAACAGGCAACCGAGCCTGACCTGATTGACTGTTATATCTATATGATAAACGCAGCCTCCAAACGATACAAATTCCTGATTGAACGTGCCAAAAGTCTAAATATGAAAGGAATACCTGCAGATGCGAACGTTTTGTTAAATGAAGTACTATAGATGCAAAAAGAAAGACCGGTTTACACCGGTCTTTCCAATTCCTTAATCTTATTCACAAAATCATCCGCAATCAACTGCAGCGTCTCCTCTGTAAAATAACTCAGATTACAGGTAATCAGCGTATTGTTCAAAGCGGATATCTGACCAATTACATCCTGCAGTTCCTCCGCATCCATACGGCTCCCTACCTCAAATACATCATCCTGATGCCGGTTATAATCAATTGCCGCCGCACCGATTTTTTTCTTGCGCAGCGCCTCCATCAAATCATAGTACTCTATAATTCCCTCGCCGGAAGTTGATACCAGAATCGCGTCTTTCTTCATATGGGAAATGGATTCGCGGTTAATCATATGGTATGTCTGTTCTGTGGTCGGAATATGTATGCTGATAACATCGCTCCTTTCCAACAGTTCTTCCAGTGGAACGCTTTCTGCCGGATTACTTTCACGTTCCGTAACGTCATAAGTAATTACATTCGCGCGGAAACTCTGATAAATCTCCGCTACCCGCCTGCCTACACGCCCCATGCCGATAATGCCTACCGTACTGCCGGCAATGTTCTTACCCATCAGCCCGCTTCTGTTAATATTATAATCCCGTACTCTGATATAGCCGCGGTGAATCTGCCGGTTTACTGCAAGAAACAGCGCAAACGAATATTCCGCAACCGAATCCGTGGAATAAGCGCCGACCGGAATAATCTGAATCATATCTTCCAATTCCTGCATCCCGTTTTTGCTGATGCCTACCATAAAAATGTACTTCACGCCCATGGCGTACAGCCTGTGCGCCATCTCCCTGCTTATTGCACAGGTATACGGTACGCAGATACCGTCGTTTCCCTTTGCGAAAAATATTGTTTCCGGCGCCAGCGCAATGTCAAAAAAACGCGCGTTAATTCCGTTTGCCATAAAAGCCGGTTCCAGAAACGGACGATAATATGTCTTTGTTCCAAAAAAAGCAATCTTAAACATAATCAATACCTCCCTATAAGAGACTTTCAAGCCATTCCAAGATGTCAAGATAGACAATATGCTTTCTCTCTTCATTGTGTATCTCATGGCGCATACCTTCATATAACTTAATTGATACATTCTGCATGCCGTTCACAAGATACTGCTCTACCGCCTTCTTAACGCCTTCTCCGTAATCACCCACAGGGTCTTCCAGACCGGCCATAAACATTACGGGAAGTTCCGGCGGAATCCGTTTAATATTTCTCGGGTCCTGAACGTATTTAATTATTTTAAACAGCGCATTGTACGCATTTACCGTAAACTTGAACGTACATTTCGGATTCGCCTGAAACTTATCCACCACACTGTCCACCGTACACAGCCAGTCCGCCGTCGTTCTCGGATTCGAAATCCGGTAATTATAATTTCCCATCGCTAAATTCTCTACCTTAGCGCTGCGGTAACGACCGCCTTTTATTCCGGTCAAGAACGTTGTCATCCCAATGCCAAAGTCCAGCAGGGCTTCCGATTTCCATCCTGTTCCGCCGATAATCGCACCGTCAATCCCTTCGCCATACATGGTAAGATATTTCCTTGCCATAAACGAACCCATGCTGAATCCGTAAAGAAAATATGGAAGACCGGGATTTTCCGCCTGTATAATTTTCTTAAGGCGGTGAACGTCTTTAATCAGAATCGTCTCGCTGTCTTCCGGTGCAAAATAACCCAAGTCTTTGGAAGAAATCGCAGTTTTACCGTGTCCCAAATGATCTTCACCAACAACAATAAAGCCTCTGTCCGCTATATATCTTGCAAAACCGTCATAACGGTCAACAAACTCTTTCATGCCATGAATAATCTGAAGAACCGCTTTGGGTGTACGTTCCTCCGGCAGCCACTGCGTTGCATGAATCTGTGTTACGCCGTCTCTGGATTTATAGATTAACTCAACCCTTTCTGCCATACCAATCACTCCATCACAGATTTTATTATATATATTTTAACATATACAAAACAACTTTGCATCTATTTTTTCAACAGCACTTGGTGTACAAATCCTTTTTTTTATGGTATGATGAGAATAACAGTTATTTTCAATATTTTAATAACAAGGAGTGCTTATATGAAAGATATAAAAGATATCAGATTTATTACAATCGGAGAAGTTTTACTTCGTCTTTCTCCTCCAAACTATGAAAAGATTCGTAATACCAATTCCTTTATTGTAAATTACGGCGGAGCAGAAGCCAACGTTGCTGCCTCGCTTGCCAATTTAGGCGTAGACAGCACTTTCTATACGGTACTCCCGGATAATTCCGTCGGCAAATCTGCCGTCAGATACTTAAGAACCAACGATGTACATATGTCAAAAACTGTTTTTGCCGGCGAACGTATCGGCATTTATTATCTTGAAGAAGGCTTTGCCGTGCGTTCATCCAAGGTTATTTACGACCGCAAAGGCTCTGCTTTTGCAACTTACGATTATTCCGGTATCGATATGAAACAGGTTCTGAACGGTTTTGACTGGCTGCATTTAAGCGGCATCACTCCTGCTTTGTCGGAGAACTGCCGTGTTCTGATTAAGAATGCGTTAATTGCCGCAAAAGAACTTGGATTAATGGTCAGCTTTGACGGCAATTACAGAAGCGCGCTGTGGAAATGGCAGGACGCAAGAGATTGTATTACGGAATATCTCCCATATGTTGACGTCCTTATCGGTATTGAACCAATTAATCTGCCGGGTCCCGACGGAACGGACCTGAAGGAAGGATTAAGCCTACAGCCTGCCCTTGAGGAACAGGACCGAATTTTTAGGGCATTATCGGAACGTTATCATTTTAAAGCCATCGGAAGGCATGTGCGCTATGTCCACTCAGGAAGCGAAAATTCCCTGAAAGCATATCTGTGGTATGACGGTAAAACTTATGAAAGTAAGACTTTCCGTTTTAATATCCTCGACCGTGTCGGCGGCGGCGACGCATTTTCAAGCGGTCTCATTTACGCGATGATGGAACAGATGTCGCCTGACGAAATCGTCAATTTTGCTGTTTCTTCTTCCGTTATTAAGCACACTATACGAGGCGATTTTAATATAACGGACGACAAACAGTCTATACTTCGTCTGATGAATCAGGAATATGAAATAAAACGCTAAGTTTCTTACTTTACAAAAAAGCCTTTTGAGACGATTCGAGCCTTGCCGTCCCAAAAGGCCTTTTCTTATTGCACGGTAATCCTGTTGATAATTCTCTGTATGAGCGCATATCGGTTAAATGGCGTCATAAAATAGTATCCGGCCGCAACGCCATCCAGTTTTTTGATAATATCTTCGGATACTTCTACCGCAATATCCTCATATTCTTCTCTGGAAAGGTCCTGCGCATACCGGTTCATAATTTCATCCGAAATATGGATTCCCGGCATTTCATTCTGAATAAATACGGCATTTTTATGGCTGACAAGCGGCATAACACCTGCGATAATTTTTGCTCCCGTCTCATTTCGCAAATAAGTAATCCGTTCTATATCTTCATCCGAGTATACCGGCTGTGTGAGAAAACAAGAAACTCCCGCTTCGATTTTGCTCTTCATTCTGGCTGCAACCGCCTCTTTATTCACGCCGCTGTAATTGAGCGCACCACCGTAAAAAAACGGATGACCCGCAAATACATCCTCATTCATTGTTTTGACATAATTCATAAGACGGATGGAATTGTACTCAAAAACCTGCTTCACACCGTCGCCCTTTTGTACCGGGTCCCCTGTTACAATTAAAATATTATCGAGTCCGTTCATGGAAAGTCCCAGAAGCAGTCCCCTAAGTGCGATAATATTTTTATCACGGCAGGAAATATGAGGCATCACAGGCATTCCTGTCTCTTTTAAAACTTTAACGGCCAGCAACGCAGAATCCATCCTTGCCCTACCAAGCGGGGAATCAGAAAGTGTAATAACATCTGTTCCCTTTCCCTTTAAAAAAGCGGCTCCTTCCAGAACCTTGTCCGCATTTTCTCCAAAAGGAGGGTCCAGCTCAACCATAATAATTTTTTCGCCTCTGTTTAGTTTTGCCAGAAGAGGATTCTCCCTTTGCAATATATTACTTTTTCCTCTATCAGCCGGAATCGTCTGTATCTGTCGTAACGGCCTGTTTTTCAGTCTTTCCGACAAAGAACGAATATAGTTTGGCGTTGTTCCGCAGCAGCCGCCAAGAATGCGGATGCCGATACTGTCCAATTTTTCCATCATATCCGCAAAATACGGAACATTATTGGAATATACAATTTTTCCCCGACTCATACTGGTATAGCTGGCGTTCGGAAGCGCGGATATGTACTTATTCCCCTCAAAAGCAGTTTTATTTAAAATGCGGCTTAAATGCGACGACGACATCCCACAGTTGAAACCGTAGCCGTCTATCGTCTGCTGCCGTTCCATGGCGCGCACCATAGACGGAATAGAAAGCCCCGCTTTTGTGTAGCCGGTTTTATCGAAAGAAAACTGCACTAATATAAAAATATCATCCCGCGCTTTAATATAAGACGTAATTTCACCCAGTATTCCAAATTCCGCCTGCGTTTCAAAGACAAAACAATCCACATTTTCCTTGAGAAAACAATCTGTTATCCACAAATAACGGTTCAAGATATCGTCCTTTGCACATTGATAATCATAATTTACCGGTCCGATGTCCGCACCGATAAAAACAGGTTCACTATCATCAAGGATTCCCTCCTCACGGCATTCTTCTACTGCCTTGCGCGCAATAGAACAAGCAAGACGGATACATTCCTGCGTTTTCTCCCTCGTGTCAAAGGGTTCCCCTGCCATATCGAACGTATTGGTTCGTAAAAGCCTCGCTCCTGCCTTTATATATTCTTTATGAATCTCCTTAACAAGCTTTGGAGCCTTTTTATTCCCCATCTCAGCTGTCAGTTCCGATTGCTTTCTGCTGTCAAAAAAGGTTCCCATCGCTCCGTCTGTTATTAGTCTGTTCTCTTTTAAATACTCCTGTAAATTCATGCTGCTCCCTCTACAATATCGGCGCGAACAACCGCATCACCCTGCCGAATAATTTTTTTCTAAGCGGTATATCAATATAAATTTGCCTGGTTATTTCCATACATTCATTCAACGTGCTGTTAAAATCCTGAATAATCTCATTAATACAATTACAACCGAACATATAAACGCCGCATTCGAAATGAAGGAACAAACTCCTGTAATCAAGATTGATGGAACCAACAACCGCCTTCTCGTTGTCGGAAACAAAAACTTTCGCATGGACAAATCCCGGCTTATATTCATAAATTTTAACGCCTGACTCTAACAGCTCCGGATAATATGTCCTCGCTAAATGAAACGCATATTTTTTATCCGGAATATGCGGCATAATAATCTTTACCTCAACTCCGCGTTTTGCGGCGCTCTTTAACGCCATCATCATTTCATTGTCCAGAATCAGATATGGCGTCATAATATGCACATACTTCTCTGCCTGGTTGAGAATATCTAAATAGACCTGCTCGCCTGTATTTTCCTTGTCCAAAGGGCTATCTCCATACGGGATAACAAATCCGTCGGCTCCTTCAAAGGTATACTCGAATAAATACTTCCGTAATTCCCCATCCTGTACAAACTTGCTTTTTCTCTTAACTTCCAGATTCCACAACTGTAAAAACAGACAGGTAAATGTTTTAACAGCCTCTCCCCGCAGCATCACAGCCGTATCCTTCCAGTGTCCGAAACGTTCTATTTCATTAATATATTCATCTGCCAGATTTATTCCGCCTGTAAACGCAACTTTTCCGTCAATAACCATTATCTTCCTGTGGTCTCTGTTATTCTGATGAATGGAGATTGCCGGTACGGGAGGTGAAAACACTTTTGCCTTTATCCCCAGCTCTTTCAGCTGTTTTTCGTAGGAATGCGGCAGAAGTTTCACAAGACAGGTTCCGTCATACATGACACGTACTTCCACGCCATGCGCTACGCGTTCTTTTAAAATTTCAAGAACGGCGTTCCACATGATGCCCCGATCAATAATGAAATACTCTAAGAAAATAAATTTTTCCGCTTTTTCAAGTTCCATCAGCATCTTCCTAAAGCAGGTCTCCCCTGACGGAAAATATTCTACTGCCGTATTGCGGTATACCGGATAATGAAGTGTCGAATTGAGATATCGTGCTGTATTAAACGCATCTTTATTCTGTTGACTTAAACTGTCCACTACGCCCTTTTTCTGTCTCAGGTACGGTGTAAGCTTTCCCCACCATTTCATAAGATTTCTGCGCATAACGTAGATTCTTGGCTGAAGACGGATTAGAAGGTACATCGGTATTCCGTAAATCGGAACTGCCACCACCGGAATAATCCATGATAACTTGTACATCGGATTCATCTGTTCATTGATAATAAAAACCACAACCAGCAGTGATATTCCTGTAAAAGCCATCAAAAAATAGACAGAATTTTTGTAGTACTGCATGACAATAAAATAATAAAATGCGACCTGCAGAAAAATCAGCAGAAATGTTACAATCGTTCTTCCGTACAATACATGCGTAATACCTTTGCGCCCTTTTTTCTTTACCTTCGTTAGTATCTCGTCCACTTTTTTCTCTAGTTTCTGGTCTTCATCATCAAAAATCATCTACGCATGCCCCTTTCGCGGAGTTCTCAATATATCAATTGTAAATATCCTGACAATCAACGGAATCACCATCAGCACCCATACAATCGGTTCCGCCAGTATAATTCCCCAGTAAGCAAGACGCGGCGTCAGAAAAATTACGATAAGAACTTTGCCTGCCAGCTCAATAAAACTGGAAATCACCGGCACGATGCAATCGCCAATTCCCTGAAGCGCATTCCTAAATACGGTAATCGCCGCCGGAACAAAGTATAGCACAGTATCTACCCTCAGGTAAAGAGAAGCGGTGAAAATAACTTCCTCCTGTGTTGACGCTGTCACGGCATAAATTAAAAACGGCGCAACAGTATAACTTGCAAGTATTACAAGAATACACCATCCCCATGCCATCAACAGCGCATCCCTTATCCCTGTTTTTATCCGGCCGTTCCTTTTTGCGCCCAGGTTCTGCCCGCAGTACGTTGTCATCGTCATACCAAGAACACTGAACGGAAGCATAAATAATTCCGTCAGCTTTCTGGCAGCCGAATGCGCTACAATCGTATTTGTGCCAAACGTATTAATTGCACTCTGCAGCGACACCGTACCAAGAGAAACCAGCGATTGCATGAATCCCATTGACAAACCGGATGCCAGCAGTTTCTTTGCCAGTTTATTGTCTGCCTTCCAATCTATCTTTTTAATTCTTAAAAAGTCATATTTCTTCCACATATAAACGGCACAAAGAACAAACGCCGCCGTTTGGGATAGCACCGTGG
This sequence comes from uncultured Lachnospiraceae bacterium, assembly GCA_910584325.1. Lineage (GTDB taxonomy): Bacteria > Bacillota > Clostridia > Lachnospirales > Lachnospiraceae > MGBC120314. Next base: position 17,688 of record CAJTZH010000051.1, read on the forward strand.
CTGCCGCCGCGCCTGCCACCCCCATATGCATTCCCAGTATCAGCCCGTAATCCAGAAAAATATTGAGTATCGTGGAGAAAATAAGAAAACATAGTGGTGTTATTGTATCCCCGATTGCCCTTAGTATACTTGCGCAGATATTATACAGCATAGAAGCCGTCATTCCTGCAATAATTATAAAAATATAAGCATAGCCCTGCTCAAAATGTTCATCTGGCATATTCAGCCATTTTAAAATTGTCTCTAAACCACAGATACTTGCAATCGTCAAAAAAACAGAAATCACAAGTCCCAATACCAAAGCCGCCGCAAAACTTCTACGCACGCCAAAACGGTCGCCCGCTCCAAAATACTGTGCCGTGATAACGGAAAATCCACTCGTGAGACCTATCAGAAACCCCACAATCAGCGAATTTAGCGTCGTCGTTGCTCCCACCGCCGCAAGAGCGTCCAATCCCAGCGTACTTCCCACAATTCTCGTATCCACAAGACTGTAAAATAACTGAAAAAGACTGCCCACACAAATCGGAATTGCAAAATGAATTATGGCTTTTATCGGTTTTTCTCTGGTTAAATCTTTCATCGTTCTAGTCCTACTCTACAGACGGCACCCATGCGTTCAGGTCTACCAGCGTCTCAATTCCGTCCACTTGTCCCTGACTGCTGTACTGCCATATCTCAACTTCCATATCCGGTATTTTATCCGGGTCCGGTTCCAACGCGTCATTATTAGGATTCTCTCCTGTAGCTTCCTCATCCTCTCCCGGCCACATCGCGTACCATATTTTGCATGAAATCTGGGATAAATTCATATTATCCTGAAGCCATCTTTTATTGGAATACAACATCGGTTCGTTACCATATGTGCTGATTACGTTTGCGAAAGTATTGACTATCTGCGTCCGCTCCTGCGATGTTAAAAGATTCTGTCTTCCCGGGTCGTCTGCCGTCCCGCATGCTTCTATATCAATAGCATACGGCAAATCGGGCGTATACCCCTTGCATAGTTCCATAATCATACTTGCTTCTTCCGCCGCCTCGGACGGATTCACCGCCTGCGAAAAAATATACACTCCATACGGCATTCCCGCAGCTTCCGCCTTTTCTATATTTTCACGGAATCTTGCGTCCTCTACAAGAACGCCCGTCGTCCATCCGCGATAACCGCAGCGGATAATCGCAAAATCAATCCCTGCATTCTTTAACGCTTCAAAATCAATATCCTCCTGATATTCCGAAACATCAACCCCTGTAACGGATGCTTTTTGTCCGTCCTTATTAAAATAATACCACAATCCGTCGAGCTTAACCCAGCCGGTAACCGGATATCCGTCGTTATTATTATAATAGTGCTTGCCTTTCTTAGAATACCAGCCTACATAGACATCCTCTACTCCCGTCATCATATGCGGAACAAGACTGTACAAGTTTAATATGCCGTCGTCTTCAATCAACGCTTTTGATACATAATATTCATCTAAGCGAGGATCAAACCGTTCTTCCTCATAGACATAACCGGTTCTAACGGTTCCCCCAATCAACAGCTCCCTTTTGTTGCTGTTCTTAACAAAGTCTTCTGTGGAAACGGATGAATCAACCGAAACGGCATTCAGCTTTTCGTACTGAATCTCGCCGTCCTCCGTCAAAACCGGCATATTAACCTCAAATTTCTCACTGTTTCCAAGAATAAAACCCGCATTAATCATATTGCTTACTTTAACCGCGTTATCACTCTTAACATCCGGATTCTCCCCGCTGCTGACAAATGACTTGTCTTCACGTTCTACATCCACGTCCTTCTGCTGCTTTATTTTTTCGATAATATTTTCGTCATATTTATAAACTACAAAAGAGAGCGGTATCGGATTTGCGTCCATATACGCTTCCATCGGACGAAGATATATTTCGTAGGAACCGGAATCCAGTTCCTCTATATACACAGAACCATCCCCGTCGTCATCGGCATACTCAACGCCCTCAATCGTTGCGGACAACGCCTTATCTAATAAAAGACCCCCTTCTGCCTCGACAACACAGACCGTAAACGGTTCATCCAGAATACGGGCATTTTTATCATCAAGAATACGGACCTCAATACCTTCTCCTTTATTGACGACTTCTAATCTCACATATTCCGTGCGCTCCCGTTTTGTTTCCTGTTCGGTCTGCGCGGTTGTCTGTGCTGCTGCCGCGGTCGTACCTGATACCGGATTGAGTTGCGGTTTATTTCTTTTACCGCACGACGCCAGTAAAAATGTCCCTGTCAGTACCATTATAAGTATTACTTTCTTCATTCTGCCCATCCTTTATAAGCCTGTTCCAAAATTTACCAAACGAAAAAAACACCGTCCCCACAGCTCCTAAGTCTGCAAAAACGATGCCTTTAATGCGCGATCAGGGGTTCGAACCCTGGACACCCTGATTAAGAGTCAGGTGCTCTGCCAGCTGAGCTAATCGCGCATATGCTATTTACTTTCGCAACGTAAGAATTATTATAATTCATTGTTTTATAAAATGCAAGTACTTTTTTTATATTTCTTGATCTTTTTTTAGATTCTGTTTACAATAAAGCAAAAAAGACAGGAGAAGCAGCGTGAGACTCAGAAATATCAAAGGCGCCGGAGAAGCCGTCGCCGCCAGCACTTATGTAGTACAAGAGCCGGAACAGCAGGCCGGAAACTGGAATAC
>CAJTZH010000052.1 GCA_910584325.1 uncultured Lachnospiraceae bacterium
AAGGTATAAAAAGTATGAAGAACGAAGCAAACAAAGAAAAACTATTGGAATATGTTTGTGACAATCTGTGTAAGCACAGAGAGTTAGCAGAAGACCAGGACGAGCTTGATGATATCTGTTGTGAATGTGAAATATCGGAGCTTGTAGACAGACTGGCGGGAAAGGAGGAATAGGATGGGAAGACTTACATGGAAGAACCCGGACGGCACATGGGGACTCAATAATATGGATATCAAAGACGTACCAAGAGAACTGTATGGAGTAGTGTGTAAATTGAAAGATTATGAGGAAACAGGACTTATGCCGGAACAGATGGTTGAGATGGATGAGCTGTATTCGGAAAAGTGTAAGGAAGTTGCAAAGCTGAAAAGGGAGCTGGAAGCGGAACGTTATGATAACAGATGGATTCCGTGTGTGGATGGTAAAAATATGCCGGAGGAACATGACAGCATATTTGCAAAATTCAAGGGAACTGATAAATGGAACAGGTCAATGTTTGAGAGACTTTCAGATGACGTAAACATCACTGTAGAGTTTGAGGATGGAACAAGAAAAACATGGACGTCATACACTGTTGACGGCAGATGGAATACAGACAGAGGTTCGAAATTTAAGGTTATTGCATGGATGCCGCTTCCAGAACCATATAAGGAATGCAGTACGGCAGTCAATACTACAGAAAATGAAGGAGAGGAAAGCTGTGCGGAGGATGCCAGAGCTGACGGAAAGGAAGTGGAGGAATGACGGAGAGTGAAGCAAAGCTGATTCTTAATGTTAGAATAAGCAGATTTGACCATGCGGACGATGTAAATATGGCACTGGAAGTAGCTAAAAAAGCCCTTGAAGAAATCCAGCAGTATCATGAAATCGGTACAGTTGAAGAGGTCAGGGAAATCTTGCAGATTATCAGCGAGGGGCAGGACGATGTAGATGAAAGCGGTATCAGCAAAGGATTATTACACACGCTTTTAAAATACGGCGAATATGCAAAAATCGGCACAGTCGAGGAATGCCGAGAGGCAAGGGAAAAACAAATAGCGAGGAAACCGGATAAAAAGTCGGACAAGTACACTGATTTGGTACAGCATTATTGGTGTCCTGTATGCGGAAGATACTTTGGACAGGCAGGGGTTCATAATGCGATTTTGTTTGATAAACCGAAATATTGTGCTTGCGGACAGGCTATTGACTGGTCTGAATAGGTGTGTCGTACAAAAAGCAGCTACTTATGGCAGCAGTACATAAAACGGGAAGGTAATAGAATGGATAAACAAAATGAATTAGGGTTCTTCTTCCAATTTATTCAGGGGGAATTAAAGGAGATATCCAAGGAAGAGGAAAAGCAGGTAATGATTGAAAAAGCTATCAATTTAAAATCTATGTGTGATTATGTTGTCAGCTGTTCCTATGGTGATATTGTTCTGATTATCTGTATGCTACATGATTATGTGAAAATGCTGGATGAGATAAGAAGTGACATTCAATGGGAAGTCTACTATCGTGAGAAATTTATAAAAATGGCGGATAGGTTGTCAGAACAGATTGAATATGATTATGATGCGGCATTAGAAAAATGCAAAAAGAAATTAGAGCAAAAAGAAAGTGCCAGTGATGTTGGCGAGGAGGCTATAGCTCTGGCGATTAAGCAGGGTATAGGTAAGAAAAGAGGTAACAATGAATAATAATTTAATTAGTAGGGCAGAAGTTATTAAACTGATATTTCCATTCAAAGAACGGACACAACTTCATAGGCGATTATAACTACTATGTTATGCCGTAGGAAGTATTTGAGAAGGTCAAAGAAGAGATTCCATATGGTGTCGGCGTGCTGGTTCCGAACGGTCAGGCGTATAAAGGTGAATGGTATGATTTAAAAACAATTAAGAGAGCAAAGAGAAGAGACCGGAGCAGACCAATATCGGAAATGCTGTTAATGATGTTCCGGTCAGCGGGAAGGGAGAGGATATGATAGACATAGTATTAAAAGGAGCACAGTTACTCGTTCAGTGCATAATAGTGATGTATTTGTCAGAAATAAGAATGTATTTGAAGAGTATTGATTCCGGGCAAGAAGAAACAAACGAATACCTGTCTGATATCAGGAAGATATACAGAGAAGCGATGGAAGTAAAGAGAATACCAGAAGAAAGTGAGGATTAATTATGGCATGTGTATTAGGAATAGAGTATCCATGTAACGAGTGCAGAATGTGTACGAAGGACAAGGAAGAAAATCTGCTGATTCTGCCCACAAAAAAGAAATGGTTCGACATGGTTCTGTCGGGAGAGAAGAAAGAGGAATACCGTGAGATTAAACCATACTGGAATGTAAGAATTGCAAAATGGCTTGATATAGAGCCGACAAAAGAGAATATAGAAAGAATAAAGCGGATGTTGAGGCATGGAACATTGAGCTGGAGACCTGAAATGAAGGCAAAGTTTATCAATGGATATGGCAGCAGTCGCCCATCATTTGTGGCGGATTGCGATATCAGTATCGGAATAGGACGTAAAGAATGGGGAGCGGAACCGGGGAAGGAATATTATGTGATACATATCAAAGCGATACAGAATGGCAGCAGTTGCGCCGGCACAAATTAAAATAAATATCAGAAGGAGATGCGGTGATGATTGACAAAAAGAGTTTAAAAGCATATAGGAGCCGAAAGATAAGGATAAACAAGTTGAAGTCAGATATTAAGGAGCTTCAGGCGAAGGACGTTCCGGTTGTAAAAGGAACTGTACAGTCATCCATGCAGGACTTCCCGTATTTAAGATGTAAAACAGACGTTGATATGTACGAGCCGGTAAAAAATGATACTCTGCTTGAAAGTATAAAAAGGAAATCAGATGAAATAAACAGGCTGGAAGAATTAAACAGACGGGTTGATGAATATGTAGAATCGTTAGAAGATGACATAACAAAAAATGTATTGGAGTGTTATTACATGGATGGAACAGAGAAGGTGACGCAAAAAGAGGTTGCTGACAGGCTGGGGATTACAGACAGGAGCAAAATTTCAAGAATACTAAATGGTGCGCAATGCACAAAATGCACAAAAAAGAACAAAATGCACAAAAAACCACAAAAAACACAAAAAACCACAACATGCACAAAACAAAGTGTGTTATAATCATAATGAGAAAAGTGTAAGAGTGCATTTTACATCATCCTTTCAAGGGAACCAATGGCAGCAGTCAGCGGTTCCTTTTTCGTTAAAAAAATCAAAAACTTTCTGAAAAAGCGTTGACATACGGTACACCGTATGATATTATATACTTGTAAGGAGGTGAGAAACAGGTGAGTAAGAAGCACAAAAAGAAAAAATCCGCTATCGACTACAAGACGCTGACAGTCAGTGCGATAACGGACTTAATCATCGGATTAGTATTACTACTAATCGAAAAGCTACTGGAGTAGCGGAGAGGGGCGCAAGCCCTTCTCTTAAAACAAGAATACCATACTCATCTGAAAAAAGCAATGACAGAAGCAATAAGATTATTGGGAATCTTCTTTATCCTGTTGGCGTTCGTTAAGTTGGGGATAGTGATGTTCCATGCATGGAGGTCGAGGCATGGAAGAAAAGAAGATTAGACCGCAGGACAAGTGGAACGCCAAGGCAGGACTGATAAGCAAGTCCTATAAGCTCAAGAAAGAGCTGGTAGAAGAATTTGCAACCGCGTGTGATAAAGCGGGCGTCAGTCAGGCGGGGCAGTTATCCAAGATGATGAAACAGTTTATTGAAGAGGTAGAAGCGCTCAAGTAGTTGGGCGCTTTTATTATGGGAAAACACAAAGAAAGGCGAGCGTATGAATTACAAAAATCCAAAATGGAAACAACTGCGCGAACGGGCGATGAGGCGTGACAAATACATGTGCCGAGAGTGCAGAAGGTTTGGACGTATGCGTGAGGCGACAACAGTACATCATGTATTCCCGTATGAGTTCTATCCTGAGTATGCGCATAACATAAACAACTTAATTGCGCTGTGCGGAAAGTGCCATAACTCCATGCATGACAGAGAGACGCATAAGCTGACGAAGTTGGGAAATGAGTGGGCGGACAGGATATCCCCCCTCTTAAAACCGTCCAAAAACAGCCTTTTAGGGACCGGGGAGGGTAGGTTTTTCCAATAGAGCGTTATTTTAAAAAATTTTTTTGAGAGTAAAGGACAGGTGATGAATAGTGGCAGGAAAGGCTGTAACCAAGGAAACAATAAAAAAGAACGTGGTGAATGACATGGTAAAATTAGGGGTGTATAAAGCCGAGTTTGATGCCATTATTGACATTTATTCAGAACTGCGTGAGCAATATGAAAGACTTACAAAAGAGTATAAAGACAGCAAGTATAAATATAAGTCGACAACAGGGCAAGGGGGAGAGAAGAAAGCGGCGATAGTGGCGACGTTGGAAAACCTGCGAAAAGACATACTCCTTTATTCGGACAGGCTGTGTCTGAATCCAAAGGCATTTAAGGATTCGGGAGATGATGAGCCGGGCTCCAATAAAAAAACAGCATTGGAAAAAGCGTTGGAGCGGCTGGGTGGCTAGAAAAAAAGCAAATGACTTTCCGAACAGAACGGTGGTTATGGAGTATGTACACAGTATCGTAGAGGGAAGAAAGATAGCCTGCCGTGAATTGAAACAGGCTTGTCAAAGATATTTGGATGATTTAGAAAATCCGGCGTATGAATTTAATCCAAAGGACGCGGAGTTTGTGATACAGATAATTGAAGCGACTTTCTGCCATGCGCAGGGCGAGCGGTTAGATGGCACAGCATTGCAGGGCGAGCCGTTCCTGCTGGAACCTTATCACAAGTTTATTGTTTATAATCTTCTGGGATTTAAAATGAAGGGAACTAATATCCGCAGATTTAAGGAAGCGTTTATCTTCATTCCAAGAAAGAATATCAAGACATCGTTTGCGGCGTCTTTGGCTTGGGCGTTGGGACTTCTGGAACGTAAATCGGGAAGCAAGGTCTATATAACAAGCGCCGCCATGAAGCAGTCAAGGGAAAGTTTTGATTTTCTGGTGTTTAATATCAATCATATGGGAGAACGAAAAAACTTCCGGATAATTGATAATAATCAGGAACACAGCATACAAAGAAAATTTTCGGACGGTTCTCTGTATATACAGGCGTTAGCGGCAAGTCCAGATAAACAGGATTCGCTGAATTGTAATATTGGCATTGCGGATGAAATTCACGCATACAAGACACCAAAGCAGTACAACATCATTAAAGAGGCAATGAAAGCCTATACCAACAAGCTGATGATAGGAATTACAACGGCAGGTGATGATATGACAAGTTTTTGTTACCGAAAACTTGAATATTGTATAAAGGTGCTAAATAAGACGGTTCGTGATGAGCAGTACTTTATATTTATCTGCCGAGCCGACAAGATGGAAAACGGAGATATAGATTTTACAAATCCGGTTATCCATGAAATGGCGAATCCGGCTTATGGAGTATCAATCAGACCGGAAGATTTGATGAACGATGCCATGCAGGCGTTGAATGACCCGCAGCAGAGAAAAGATTTTTTTGCAAAATCTCTAAACATATTTACGGCGGCAACAAAGGCGTACTTTAATATTGATGAATTTAAAGCCAGTGACAAAAAATTCAACTGGACTATGGATGAGCTGGTACGGCTTCCAGTAAAGTGGTTTGGCGGTTCCGATTTATCCAAACTGCATGACTTAACAGCAAGTGCCCTGTATGGAACGCTTTACGGTTATGAATGTGAAAATGCGCAGGGCATAAAAGGAAAATATGATGTAGATATCATAATACCGCACGCATGGTTTCCTGTCGTGTCAGCAACGAGAAAGGCAGAGGAGGACGGCATCCCGTTATTTGGGTGGAGAGATGACGGATGGCTTGATATGTGTAACAGCCTTACCGTAAACTATGCGGATATCGTGAACTGGTATATAAACAAGCGAAAAAAAGGTTTTAATATCAAGGAAGTAGGACATGACCGCAAGTTCTGCCGCGAGTACTTTATTAGCATGAAAACAGCAGGATTTAATATTAAAGACCAGCCGCAGTATTTTTATAAAAAATCGGAAGGCTTTCGGCATATTGAGCAGAAAGCAAAAGACGGACTTTTATATTATATGCACTCGGACGCGTTTGAGTATTGCGTTCAGAATGTACATGCAATCGAAAAAACAGATGATATGATTCAATATGAAAAAATAAAACCGGAGCAGAGGATAGATATATTCGATGCTGCGGTTTTTGCATGTGTAAGAATGCTTGAAAACTTAGAACGCAGTCAGAAAGGGAAAAGTTGGTGGAGTTAGATGAAAAAAAGAAACAGGAAAAAAAATAATGGAAGTGAGACAAGGGGGAAACCGTTGTCGTCCGTGGCTTTTTTATGTTCAGATGAAGCCTATTCTATTTTGTGTAATGGATATACAACGCTGGATAAGAATCCGGAAATTCTTACGGCTTGCAGGAAAATAGCGGAACTGATATCCAGTATGACCATTCATTTAATGAGTAATACGGATAACGGGGATCAGAGAATCATCAATGAATTAAGCCGTCAGATAGACATTACGCCAAACAGATATATGACAAGGAAAACATGGATGATGACGATTGTGATGAATATGCTGCTGTATGGTAAAGGAAACAGTGTAGTGCTTCCGCTCACAAAAGACGGAATGCTGGATGATTTGGTTCCGATATCGCCGTCAAACGTTTCGTTCCTGCCAAGCGGCTACGGCTATAGAGTTGTGATAAACGGATGTGAAGTAGAACCGGAGAATTTACTGCATTTCATTTACAATCCGGATTCTGTGTATCCGTGGAAAGGGATGGGGATTCATGCAGCCATAAATGACATAGCAAATAACTTAAAGCAAGCAGCAGCAACGGAAAAAGCGTTCATGGAAAGTAAGTGGAGACCATCTATTATCGTCAAAGTAGACGGACTGACCGAGGAGTTTTCAGGTGTTAAGGGAAGAGAGAATCTTACAAAAGAGTTTCTGGAAACGGAAGAAATTGGTGCACCGTGGATTATACCGGCGGATATGTTTGAAGTGGAGCAGGTAAAACCGTTATCATTATCAGACTTGGCAATTAAAGACACGGTTGAACTGGACAAACGCACCGTTGCGGCGATTGTTGGCGTTCCCCCGTTTGTTCTGGGAGTAGGACAGTACAATCCAAAAGAGTGGGACAATTTTATATCGGGAACGATACGTCCGATTGCAATAAGCATTGAACAGGAACTTACACGAAAATTACTGGTCAGTTCCAAGTGGTATTGGAAGTTTAATATAGCAAGTCTGTACGCCTATGATTTAAAGACGACGGCAGACGTATACAGCAATTTGTGCGTCAAGGGCATTGTCTCGGGAAATGAAGTCCGGGAGAAAATATCAATGTCGCCGAAAGAAGGTCTGGATGAATTGAAAATACTGGAGAACTTTATACCGCTTGACCGCATAGGTGACCAGTTAAAACTGAAGCAGGAGGAATAACGATGGAAAAGATGGGAAGACAGATGCGCAGCATGGCATCAAAATTTGAAACGCGGGATGACGGCGGAGAGTTATATATTGAAGGGTACTTCGCCGTTTTTAATAGTACATACAAGATGTGGGAAGATGCCTATGAGCAGGTGGCACCCGGAGCATTCAGCAATACTCTGGGTGAGGATATAAGGGCGTTGATTAACCACGAAACGCGCCTTGTTCTTGGACGAAATAAGGCCGGTACATTGGAACTAAAAGAAGATTCACATGGACTTTGGGGAAAAATCCGAATCAATCCGAACGATATGGATGCAATGAACCTGTATGAACGTGTGAAAAGAGGCGATGTGGACCAGTGCTCTTTCGGCTTTGAAATTCTCAAGGAAGAAACGGAACTAAAAGAAGACGGTTCATTCTTATGGACTATCAAGGAAGTAAGGCTGTATGAAGTCAGTGTATGTACATTCCCGGCTTATGAGGAGACTGCGGTATCCGCTCGTAAGAAAGATTATGAAGAAATTCAAAAAAGAAACAATGCGTCGTGGAAATGCGATATGCGCAAAAAGCTGAAAGGAGAAGAGGATAATGGCATTAAAGACGTTGATGACCCGAAAGAAGATTGAGGGTAAAAGGAAACAGCTTGAGGAAATGCGGACCAGAGAGGAGGAATTTAACAAAAGAGAGCGGGAACTGGAACAGGCAATCGAGGAAGCTCAAACGGAAGAGGAGAAAAAGACCGTAGAGGAGGAAGTGGATAAATACGAAAAAGAAAAAGATGAATATGAGAAAACAAAAGAGGAATTAGAAAAAGAAGTCGCAGGTCTGGAAGAGGAGCTTGCAGAATTAGAGAAAGAACAGCAGGCACCGGTTGGGCAGGAAAATGTAGCAGAAGAAAGAGAGGTAAATGGAAGAATGAGCACGCGTGAATTTTTTGGTTTAAATATGCAGGAGAGAACAGCATTTTTTGAAAATAACCAGGTGAGAGATTTCTTAAATCAAGTTCGTACCTGCATTAAGGAAAAGAGGGCAATTTCAAATGTCGGATTAACAATACCGGATGTGATGCTACCGCTTTTAAAAACAAAGGTGGAGGAAGCATCCAAATTGATGAAGAGAGTTTCGCTGCGCCCTGTAGCGGGGAAAGCACGGCAGAGGATTATGGGAACCGTACCGGAGGCGGTATGGACAGAGATGTGCTCCAAGCTCAATGAACTGGATTTATCATTTAATGACACGGAAGTGGATGGTTATAAAGTAGGCGGCTTCTTTGCTGTATGCAATGCAATTCTGGAGGACGATGATGTAAATCTTGCGGCGGAAATTATTAACACGCTTGGAAAATCTATCGGAAAGGCACTTGATAAGGCAATTCTTTACGGAACGGGGAACAAGATGCCGCTTGGCGTTGTGACAAGACTTGCGCAGACGAGTAAGCCATCAAATTATTCTGAAACAGAAAGGGAATGGAAAGACCTTCATGAAACGAATATCAAGACCGGAACGGGAGCTACCGGAATCAATTTATTCAAGGAGATTATCGGCAACACAAAAAATATCGTAAATGACTATTTTGAGTCAAACATGATTTTCTGCATGAATAAGAAAACACATGTGGATATTACGGTTCATTCAATGGATAAAAACTTGAATGCGGCTATTGTGGCAGGTGTTAAAAACGAAATGCCGGTTATCGGAGGAGAAATTCTTGAATTTTCCTTTATTCCGGAGGGTGATATTATTTACGGTTATCCTGACGCATATCTGCTCGCAGAAAGGGCGGGAACAGAACTGGGACAGTCGGAGCATGTGAAGTTTTTGGAAGATCAGACAGTATTTAAAGGTACTGCACGTTATGACGGCAAACCGGTGATACCGGAAGCCTTCGGGGTAATGTCTATTAAAACAACCGCGCCGGCAACTTCGGCTAGTTTTAAACCGGACGCAGCGAATACCCAGCAGGAAACAAATGTGCAGTCGGGCGGAAGTGATGAATCTTGAAAGATAAAGAGATTTTAACGATTTTAAAAACAGACCTGCAAATTGCCGCTGACCAATATGACAAGTATTTAAAAAGTCTGATTCATCTTGCCAAGAAGGCAATTACAAAGGAAGGCATTACCATTCAGGATGATGTGGAGGACGGAATGCTTGTGGAAATGTATGCGGCGTATCTTTATAGAAAGAGAAAAGAAAATGTTGCAGGAATGCCAAGGATGCTTCGGTACATGTTGAATAACAGATTATTAAGTGAAAAGATGGGAGGATAATGGACGGAATTGCATATTTAATTTTGCCAGTATATAAAAAAGATGAATTGGGACAGATGATTCCAACCGGTGAAAGCAAGGCGGAAATCTATGTAACTGAAAAATCAGTAACAGGTACAGAATGGCATGAAGCAGGGCGTGACGGAATCAACGCTCAGATTGTGTTGAAAACACCATACATCAATTACAACGGGGAAGAGGTTGTTGAATACAACGGAAAAAGATATGGTGTGTACAGGACATATCGTCCGCAAAACTCGGATGATATAGAATTATATCTGGAAAAAAAGGCAGGTGTTTCATGAGTGTAAATGTAGATGGTTTAGCAAATGCCGTTTTGGAAGAACTTGCTAATTATTCGCAGGAAGTAGCAGATGGATTAAAAAAAGAAGTAAAGGACGCAGCGAATCTATGCAGGAGTGAAATCCAAAAGAACGCGCCAAAGGATACCGGAACATATGCAAAGAGCTGGAAGGCGGAAGTGGTATATGAAAATAAAGAAGATGTGCGTGTTGTAATTCACAGTCCCAAGGAATACCGGCGGGCACATCTTCTGGAATATGGTCATGCTAAAGCCGGAGGCGGAAGAGTTGAAGAAAAACCGCATATTAGACCGGCAGAGGAGGAAGCCGAAAAGCTGCTTAACAAACGCGTAAAAATTATTGTGAAAGGGTGAGTGAGAATGAAATGTTCAGCAATAAAAGAGCTGCTTGAAACGACAGGTTTACCCGTGGCTTACAGGGCGTTTCGTGAAAATGAAGCGCCGCCCCTGCCGTATATTTGTTTTCTTAACAGCGCATCCGATAATTTTTTCGCGGATGGACAGGTTTATAAGGAAATTAAAAAACTACAGGTGGAGCTTTATACGAGACACAAAGATGAAGCGTTAGAGGACAAGGTGAAAGAAGCCTTGTCCTCTTTTTCATGGCAGAGAACAGAGACATACATTGAACCAGAAAAATGTTATCAGATTATATTTGAAATGGAGGTATAAAAATGCCAGATGCAAATAAAGTTCAGTTTAATTTAAAAAATGTACATTACGCGCTCGTAATAAATAAGGACGGTGCTGTATCGTGGGGGACGCCGGTACATGTTCCCGGAGCTGTGACACTGACCCTTGAGCCGCAGGGGAATACGGAACCGTTTCATGCGGATGGAATTACATATTATCAGTCAATCGCTAACAATGGTTATTCGGGTGATTTAGAGATGGCAAGATTTCCGGATAAAATGCTGGAAGATATCTGGGGATTTAAAATGGATGAGACGGATAAGGTTCTTACGGAAGACGCAAATACAGAGCCACGCTCATTTGCACTTCTGTACCAGATTGACGGTGATAAGAATGAAGACAATTACTGTCTGTATAATTGCAGTGGAACACGCCCGGGGATTGGTGGGACAACCAATACAGAGAGTAAGACGCCACAGACAAAGAGCAGCACGATTTCGGCAATTCCGATGGCAAACGGAAAAATAATGTCAAGAACAACATCCGATACGCCGAAAGCCGTCAAAGACAACTGGTATAAGAATGTATACGAGAAGACAATTAATGGGGAGGCTGACAATGGAACGAACGATAGTAGTGAATGATAAAGAAATTCGAATGAAGGCTTCGGCACTGATTCCGCGTCTGTATCGGTTTAAGTTTGGCAGAGACATGGTTAAAGACATGATGGCATTACGAAAGGCGTATAACAGAGTGCAAAAACTTCCACAAGACGCAACCGATGAAGAGCGGGAAGAAGCGCAGCTTTCAGAAATGGATTTAACAATATTTGAGAATGTGGCGTACATCATGGCAAAACATGCGGATGCGTCTCTTCCGGATTCTCCTGATGAATGGCTGGACGGATTTGAAATGTTCTCAATATATGAAGTTCTGCCCCAGATACTTGAATTATGGGGAGTGAGTACGGCAACAACTTCTATTCCTAAAAAAAAATAAGAGAAACTGTCCGCGAAAGCAACGGGGCGTTATTTATGCTGCGTTGCGCTGAGCTTGGACTTTCGGATGAGGCTTTAGGCAATATGAATGTGGGGATGGTATATGACATGCTGACGGAAAAAATGAATGACAGAGAAACATACCCATTTAAGGCAACGCAGGAAGATATCGAAGCATTTTTTGGGAAAGGATAGGAAATGGGAAATCAGAGAATAAAAGGAATAACTGTAGAAATTGGCGGTAATGTAACGGGATTAAATAAAGCACTGGCAAGCGTAAATAAAGAAATTAATAAAACGCAGTCATCATTAAAAGATGTGGAGCGCCTGTTAAAGCTCGACCCAACCAATACGGAATTGCTGCGGCAGAAACATACCCTTCTCGGAAAAGAAATCAGTGATACCAAGGATAAGCTAAAAACATTGAAGGAAGCTGAGAAACAGGCACAACAGCAGTTTAAGGAAGGAAAAATTAGCGCAGAGCAGTATGATTCCCTTAAGAGGGAAGTTATAGCAACAGAACAGAGCCTGAAGCAGTTAAAAGATACCGCGAAAGAAAGTCATGTTGTACTTTCGCAGATTTCTACGGTTACAGGAAATCTGGCGGATGCATCCGGAAAACTTGCCGATAAGACGAAAGTTGTATCAGCAGCTTCCGCAGGACTGGTATCGGCAGCGGTGGCATCTTCCCTTGGTTTTGAGGATTCATTTGCTAAAGTAAGCACATTATTAGACGAGAGCAAAACAGATTATGAGAAGTATAAGGATGCGATTATAGAAGGTTCCAACGAAACAGGTATCGCTGCCGGGGATTTTGCGGAAGCGGTATATTCCGCAATGTCTGCCGGTGTAGACCAGGCGGATGCGGTAGCGTTTGTGACAGAGCAGGCGAAACTTGCAAAAGGTGGTTTTACTGATATGTCAAAGGCGGTTGATATTACAACGACTGCCATAAACGGTTATAAAATGGAGGCAAAAGATGCATCAAAAATAAATGATTTGCTGATTACAACGCAGAATGAAGGCAAGACAACGGTTGATGAACTGGCAAGCAGTATGGGCCAGGTTATTCCGGTTGCATCTGCAGCAAATTTTGAGTTAGAGGAATTAAGCGCAGGTTATGCGCTTCTGACAAAGAACGGTATATCAACAAGCGTAAGCGGAACATATATGAAGAGTATGTTAAGTGAACTTACGAAAAGCGGAAGTATAGCGGATAAAATGTTGCGGGAACTGACAGGAAAAGGCTTTGCGGACCTTAAAAAGGAAGGAATGTCCACGTCGGAAATCTTGAATCTGTTGAGTGAGGAGGCACAAAAAAGCGATAAGACGTTAAAGGATATGTTCGGAAGCACGGAAGCAGGAAGCGCAGCGCTGGTATTGGCAAGCAGCAACGGTGAAGAATTTGACCAAATGCTTCAGAAGATGAAAGAAAGTGCGGGAGCGACAGACGAAGCATTTGAAAAAGTAACCGGTACGACAGGTGAAAGTTTAAAGCGGAGTTTCAACGAACTAAAGAATACCGGTATTGAGCTGGGAGACACATTGGCGCCAATTATAGAAAAAATTGCTGATGCCATTTCAAAGGTGACGGGGGTATTAAGTACGCTGGATGAAGAACAGCTTGCGGTAATTGCATCCGTTCTTCTTGCTACAGCCGCACTTTCGCCGCTTCTTAGCGGTATCTCAAAGGTGTCTTCCGGGATACAGTTTTTGACGAATAATCCTATGCTGCTATTGATTACAACGATAGTTGCATTGGTTGCGCTGATTGCAGCAAAGGGGGACGAAATACAAGCGGTATTGCAGAGGGTAGATGATTTCCTTCAGGGAATATTTGTTACAGACTGGACGCAAGTATTCGGTCCCGGTTTAGGGGATGCTCTCAACGCATTCTTTGCAAATCTGAAAAATATATGGGATTCCATTAAGAAGATATTTGATGGAGTGATAGACTTCATACGCGGAGTGTTTACCGGAGACTGGACAAGAGCGTGGAATGGCGTGAAAGAAATATTCAGTGGTATATTCGGAGGATTAACAGCGATTGCTAAGTCGCCTATTAACGGAGTAATCGGTCTTTTAAACATGGCGATATCAAAAGTGAATGATATGATTAATGGATTTAATGGTATCGGTTTTGATATGCCGTCATGGCTGGGCGGGGGGTCATGGCATCCAAGCATACCGAATATTCCCAGTATTCCGTATCTTGCTAATGGCGGAATTTTATCTGACGGTTCTGCAGTAGTTGGTGAGGCCGGTCCTGAAATATTGACCGTTTCGGGAGGGCAGGCAGTGGTACAGCCGTTAAGCGGAAGCGCATCATCAGGGAAAGGTCTGACGGATATTATGGGAATTTTAGGAACATACCTTCCGTATTTGGCGGAAAGTTCCTCTGTAGTTCTTGATACCGGAGAGCTTGTCGGAGCGATGGCGCCTAAGATGAATGATGAGTTTGGCAGGATTGCATACCGGGAAAGGAGCCGATAGCATGGCGAATATTGGAATGGGCGTAAAAATCACAGTAGAAAAAACAGGGCAGTCATGGCATACGTTGAAAGACTGGGGATTGGTGATAGGAAATAATGACTGTATCGGGGAACCGGTTCAGGAAACAAATTATATCAATATTCCCGGAGCGTCCTGTTATCTGGATACATCGGAAGCATTGACGGGCCATCCTGTGTTTAAATCACGCGCTATTAAAATCAAACTGGGCGGAATAAGACAGCGTGCTCTTTGGAGTAACGTTATATCTGAAATAAGAAATCATATTGAGGGGCAGGTGATTCACCTGTCTTTTGATGATGATATGAATTACTACTGGCGGGGACGTGTCAATGTTGTTGATTTTGACAGGGTGAGGGAGCTGGGAACATTTTATTTGGAACTGCCGACTGCTGACCCATATAAATATGATGTATTTGCTTCGGATGACCCGTGGGAATGGGACCCGTTTGATTTTGAATATGGAGTGATACGGTATATCGGTCCTATCGATATCAATAGTACAACAAGCATTGTAACGCCGAAGGGTGGAATGGAAGTTGTACCGATATTTGAAATTGACAGTATAAGCAGTCATCTCAGTGTAACCGTGAATGGCAGTACCTTTAACTTGGCTGTTGGTGAGAATCGCTTTCCGCAGATTAAGGTGGGCGGTAAGGAAGAAATCACGATTCAGTTTCACGGCAACGGGCGTGGAACAATTAAATACAGAGGAGGCAGTTTATAATGTATGAAATCTTGTTAGACGGAAAAAACCTTTACTATCCCGGCGATACAATTAATTCGGTGCTAAAGGCAAGGATAAAAACGGAATTAAACGATTCAGGCTGCATGGATATTACGGTGCCGGAGCAAAATCCTCTTTATAATGAAATATCAGAACGAAGCAGTTGTATTTCTGTCTTAAAAGACGGCAAAGAAATATGGGAAGGAGAAGTACGGGAAA
This sequence comes from uncultured Lachnospiraceae bacterium, assembly GCA_910584325.1. Lineage (GTDB taxonomy): Bacteria > Bacillota > Clostridia > Lachnospirales > Lachnospiraceae > MGBC120314. Next base: position 15,176 of record CAJTZH010000052.1, read on the forward strand.
TTACGAAAAATATGCAGAAAGATAAAAAACTGTATGTGGTAGGTGAGCTTGCTTATCTGGCGGATTCCATACAACCGCAAAGAAGGTATCAGAATGTATCTCCGGTGCAGTTTCTGACTTCATTAATAACACAGCACAATTCGCAGGTCGAGGATAAGAAGAAGTTCTATGTGGGAATTGTGACGGTTGTGGATTCCAACGATAGTATTTACCGTTATACAAATTATGAAAATACATTAGATGCAATTCGAGAGAAATTGTGTGAACAGATGGAAGGGTATCTTCGGGTTCGCAAGGTTGACGGATTAAGATATCTTGATTTATTAAGACTGGAAGATTATGGAAAAACCTGTCAGCAGCCTATAGAGTTTGGACGGAACCTGTTGGATTACGCGGATAATATATCAACAGATGATATTGCAACCTGTATTATTCCACTGGGGGCGAAACTGGATGAAGGTACAGTTCCCGGATTAGAAGGTTATACAACAATAGAATCTGTTAATCAGGGAAAAGACTATATATATAATCAGGAAGCAGTCAACCATTTCGGTTTTATAAAAAAGGTGGTTCACTGGGAAGATGTAACGGTGCCTGCGAATTTGTTAAAAAAGGCGCAGGAATGGTTATCACAGAACCAGTTTGCGAAAATGAGCATAGAAATAGATGCTGTTGATTTATCCAATATTAAGTTAAATATTGATACATTCGGCTTGGGTGATTATGTAAATGTAAAGGCAAAACCTTTCGGGGTAAATGCATGGTTTTACATAAGGGAAAAAGAAACAGATTTACTTGATTTTTCAAAGAATACGATTACAGTTGGTGATGTCACGAAAAAATCCTATACAAAGCAGGTGCAGTCAGAGATGAAAGCAACGATTGAAGAGCTGCCGGATGAGAGTTCAATTTTAAAGACAGCACAGAAAAATTCAAGCAATCTTATCAAGCTGGCAACAAACGGATATATAGTTCTGATGATGAATGATGAGGGAAGACCAAAAGAATTATTGGTTATGGATACGCCTGATGTATCAACAGCCCAAAAGGTGTGGAGATGGAACATTAACGGACTGGGTTATTCCTCTACAGGATATAACGGTACATATGGTACTGCGATTACAATGGACGGGCGCATAGTAGCGGACTTTGTGACAACAGGGACAATGCAGGCGGACAGGATTAAGGGCGGTACGTTAAAACTGGGCGGCGCCGGGAACGGAAACGGGAAGGCACAGATTATGGATGCGGCAGGGAATGTGCTTGTTACCTTAGACATGAACGGAATAACACTTGCCGAGGGAGTTAAGATAGGCTGGGATAATATTAGTGGTTCGCCGGAAATTCCAACGAAAACAAGTGAATTAACAAATGATTCCAATTTTGCAACAACGGGAGACATTCCAAGTACGAAGCAGATTACGCAAATAACAAAAGATACATTGAAAACGGAGAGTGTTGAGGCTACAAATTTAAAGATTACAGGTGGCTCCATTGATATCCGGACGGAAAGTGATAGTACGAATGTCATTGTTTTAAACGGACCAAATTCAACGGCAACATATGCGCCTCATTTGGTTCAGCTGGTGCAGGGAGAAAACAAGGCAACAATAAGTCCGTCTGGTATTGGAAGTACAACGGGGATTCGGGAGGCAACGTTTTCTTCCGGTTCTGCAAGTTTTAGATATAATGGTAATCAGAAACTTAGAATACAGGCGAGGGAAGATGGCTATGGTGAATACTATGCTCCAACCGGTCATGACTTTAGGGGAGTAGTAGTTCTTGCCAACGGAGGCGTTCTGGGTGATTTTACGCCAATTACTTCTGACAGAAGACTTAAAGAAAATGGCAGAAAGTTAGATATAGAAAAGACCGCAGAATTTATTTATTCATTAGTGCCAAGAGAATATACGTTAAAAAGGGATACGGAGCATATAGTCCATCATGGACTATATGCTGACGAGGTATACAAGGCGTTGAATGGAGAAGAAAGAAAACTTTACACAGATAATTCTGAAAATGAAAAACTTCCGGAAGATTTTCGACATAAAACACTTTGTTATGATGACCTCCATGCGGACTACATAGCAACTCTTCAAAGCCAGAACAGGCGAATCAGCGACTTGGAGAAACGGATGAAGGAGGTGGAATCAAAATGGCGGACATAACAAAGTATCTGCAAGATATTCTGTCAAAACGATATGGAAAGGACGTCAGGCAGTCCATACATGACGGAATTAAAGCAGTCAATGAGTCAGCGGAAGGAAGTGCGGATGCGGCAGAAAAAGCGGCACAACTGGCGACATCTGAAGCAGACAGGGCGGAGCAGGCGAAACAAGCCGCACAGGATGCGGATACATCAGCCCATTATTACAGTGATTTAGCGATGTCATATACGAACGGACTAAGCGGCATCCGGGAAGGGGAAGAAACAGACAATGCGAAGTTCTATTGCGAAGGGGCAAGAGCCACAGGGCAGGAAGTGAACGGAGTAAAAGCTGAGATTGCGCAACTGGCGGAAAGTGTTGAGACAAATGTTGAAACGGTGATAGAAGCAAAAGACGCAGCGCAGAGTGCCGCCGAAAGAGCAGGACAGAGTGAAACAAGGGCAAAACAAAGCGAGGACAACACCACCCAGTTCGCCACTACTGCCGAAGAAAGCAAAGCGGCGGCAGAGCAGAGTGCGTTAAGTGCGAAAGCCAGCGAAGAAGCAGCCGCGGACTCCGCAAAGAGCGCAAACCAAAACGCATTATTGGCAAAATCTTATTCTGACGGAAACACCGGCATCCGGGAAGGCGAAGAAACAGACAACGCAAAATTCTACAAAGAAAAAGCACAGGAGGCGGCAGAAAAAGCAGAACAGGCAACGAATGTATCCATTGCCACGCAGGAAAAGGCAGGGCTTGTCAAGCCGGACGGAACCACAATAACCGTTGATGAGGACGGAACGCTACGCGGCGCGGATACCGTGCAGGCTGACGAAACAACCATCATTAAAGTGGATAATGTCATAAAGCTGGCGGATGCGCTCAAAACACTGATAGATAACTCTGTACAGCAGGTTACGGGCAAGGGATTGTCGGCAAATGATTTTACTGACGCATTGCTTGAAAAACTGAACGGGATTGAAGCGCAGGCAACGAGGGTACACATAGCCGATGATTTTGACACGGATGAAGAGGATTTTGCGCTGTCTGCCAAAAAGGGTAAAGCACTGTATTACAGCAAGTTAGACAGCGACGACGTGATGGACAGCCTGTTAAGCACGGATACACAGAAGCCGCTGAGTGCAAACATGGGAAAAACGCTTGATGAAAAAATAAAAGCCGTGTCAGACGGCATATTAAACAGGGTGTATCCTGTCGGCAGCGTATACATATCGTTTGTTCATAATTCACCTGCGAACTTTATAGGGGGAGTATGGGAACAGCTTACGGATGCGTTTCTTTATGCGTCAACATCAAACATAGGCATAAGGGGCGGCGAAGCATCCCATAAGCTCACAGTGAATGAACTGCCAAGCCACCAGCACAAGATACCGAAGCTTGAAGGAAGCACCGGTACAGCCGGAGAACATTCACATAAATACGGCTCCAGCCGTGACCTTGCGGCGCCCGGCAGCAATCACGGAACAGCTTTTCAGGCAGAGGGCTATGATACAGGCGCGTCAGGCGCACATCTGCATACAGTCGAAACAAAAGAGTCATATACCGGATATACCGGCGGAACCGTCGCACATAACAACATGCCGCCTTACATTATTGTATACATGTGGAAGAGAACAGCATAAACAAAAATCATTAAAACCGGAAGGAGAGATATATATGGGAAAGTCAATATTGGAAGAAAAGACGGCGTCAAAGGATACGCTGGTATTAAAAGATGAAAGCATACTGGAACTGGAAGCGGGGGCGGGTCTTTCTGATATGAGGGTGAAAGTAAAGGATGCCGGGGAAATGGCGGAGGTCTTCGGGCGGCTGACTGATGGGAACCTGTCACAGTTTACTGTAAAAAACAGTAAGGGGGTTGTGGCAGCAGTCTATGAACACTGCACCTTGGCAGGCATGAATGCGTCGCCTTTAAAAGATGGAATCATGTGCAGTATCAGTATCCGGGAAAAAAGCGACACGGAACTGCGACTGGAACAGCTTGAGCAGGAAGTAGGGCAGCTTACAGGAAGGGCAGGCTCGGAAAAGGAGGAGTAGGTTTGGAAACACTTATCGGAATATTTATCAGTTCGGGCGTCACTCTCGCGGTCTGCATCATCAATAACCACTATCAGGCAAACGCTACAAGAACCCTTATGGAATATAAACTGGAACAGCTTACAAATAGGGTGGACAAGCATAACGAAGTCATTGAGCGGACATATAATCTGGAACAGGACGTCGCGTTAATTAATGAGAAGATAGCGGTGGCGAATCACAGAATCGCGGATTTGGAAAAGGGTGAGACATGAGTAAGCGGCGGAATGAAAAAGGAAGGAAACCAAAGTTACAGATGAGCAAGGTGCTTACAGGCATAATCCTGTTTGTCGCCCTGATTGACTTACAGTTAAGCTACATACTGGCATTCATGGGAAAAGAGATTGCGGAGACGCTTTCTGTGGCAATTGTTACGGAGATAGTGGCCGTAATACTCGGATATTTTATCAAGTCGTTCAACGAGACGAGGGAAGAAAAGAGGATGAAACTTGAGAATGCGAAATTTGAAAATGAAAAGTCAGAGAGGGACGGGAACGTTCCGGAAAGAGAGGAAAAGTTATGAATTTACAGGCATTTATTATTTTACTGGCGGCATGTGCCACAGTGACGTCGCTTCTGACGGAGGCGGTGAAATCATTTTTTGACATGCAGAAAATCAGGTATGCGAGCAACGTTATTGTTCTGGTGATTGCTATTGTTGTCGGCTGCGCCGGCGCAACGGTCTATTATTACATTTTTGCAGTGCCGTTTACACCGCTTAACTGTATCATGGCGGTATTTCTGGGACTTGCGAACTGGGTCG
>CAJTZH010000053.1 GCA_910584325.1 uncultured Lachnospiraceae bacterium
AGTAAGAGAATCTGACAGAGGGTAATCATCACACCATATCGTTTCCTCTTTCGAAGATAGTCCTGTTGAAATTTACTCATACATTAATTCAGCTCCTTCCATATCTCATTAAAGATATCTTTAAATTCCGGCGCGAAGCGGGTATTAAACGGGGTGCGTTCGCTGTTTTTGATAATGACCGGTATTTGTTTTTTAATGGTACCGGGACGTCTGCTTAAAATGATGATGCGGTCACCCATGGAAATAGCTTCGGAAATATCATGTGTGACGAGGATTGCCGTTTTTCCTTCCGATCTAATAATTTTTCCGATATCGTCGCTGACTTCAAGGCGTGTCTGATAATCTAAAGCAGAAAAAGGTTCGTCAAGAAGCAGCAGGTCGGGCTTTAGGGCAAGCGTACGGATAAGAGCGGCACGCTGCCGCATGCCTCCCGAAAGCTGGCTTGGACGGGAAGTTTTAAATTGTGACAATCCGTAGTTATCTATCATGGCGTCGACCATGTCAAGATTTTCTTTTGTCTTTTTGTGCTGTATTTCCAGTCCGAGAATAATATTTGAATAGACTGTCCGCCACTCAAACAGATTGTCGCGCTGCAGCATATAACCGATAGGGGCGTTTTTTTGTACGAAAAGTTCCCCGGATTCGGGCTTAATCAATCCCGTAATCAGTGAGAGAAGCGTACTTTTTCCGCAGCCGGAGGGACCCACTATGGATACGAACTCTCCTGGCATCAGTGAAAAAGAGATGTTTTCTAGGGCGTTTAGTTCACCTTCCGGTGTATGATAGGAATAACAGACATTTTTAAATTCCAGAATGGGTTCCATGCCTTACCTCCAATTATTATTTTTTGATAGGAAACTGCTTTGCAATTTCTCTATCTTGTATTCCCGATAGTATATTTTATGGAATTCTTAACTTGATGTGACAGGAGGATTGCGTTATACTGTAAGATAGATTTGGAGGTACTTTGGATAATGGTTAAAATGGAACAGCTTTTAAATTGCATCAAGAGTGAACATGTGTATATTCAGACGCATAATTTTCCCGACCCCGATGCAATCGCCAGCGCGTATGGCATGAAAATTCTTCTGAAACAGTACGGAATTGATACGACAATCTGTTATAAGGGCAAGATTGACCGGTATTCGATGATGCATCTGATTGAATATCTGGATACGGAGATTGTCAATATGGAAGATATTCTTTATATGCAGGGCAATGATGAGATTATTCTGGTGGACAGCCAGAAGGGAAACGCGAATATTGTGGATTTAGTCGGAGATGAAATTATCTGTATTGACCATCATCCTACTTATGAGAAGGTTGAGTACCGTTTTTGCGATATCCGGCCGGGCGTTGGCGCGTGTTCGTCTATTGTGGCGGAATATTTTGGAGAGACCGGTAAAGAAATCGACAAGAAGACGGCGACGGCGCTTCTTTACGGAATTAAGGTTGACACGGCAAATCTTTCACGGGGCGTCTCAAAACTGGATTTGGACATGTTTTATCAGTTATACTGGATAGCAAATCATGATATTTTAAATAAACTTGGCAGAAGTGAAATCCAGTTTGGTGATTTGGAGGCGTATGCCAATGCCATACAGAGTATCAAAGTGTTTGATACTATCAGTATTGCCCATACGGGGAAGAATTGTCCGGAGCCATTGATTGCGAGTATTTCAGATTTTATGCTGGCGTTGTCGGAGATAGATTGTTCCATTGTATACTCGACGAGAGAAGACGGAATTAAGCTGTCGGTAAGAAGCTGTGATTCCAAGATTGATTCCGGGATTCTGACCAATACGGCGTTAAAGGGAATCGGAAGCGGCGGCGGACACCAGACAATGGCGGGCGGATTTGTTCCGTATCCTAAGGATATGGAAAATATGGATTTATTTATTCATTCCATTGAAGAACGATTTATGGAGGAATTGGCAAGAATTGATTCTGTGTTTTAATGCTTGCAATTCTTATTGATTTGTGATAGTATCTTTTGTAGAAAGACACTTGTACGCTACATACGGACATGAAGTTTAAAATGTCTTTATCAGGAAAAAATAAGGAGAGTTATGATGGAAAAGAAGTTAAGAGTCGGTATCCTTGGCGGTACGGGAATGGTCGGACAGAGGTTTATTACGCTGCTTGAAAACCATCCTTGGTTTGAAGTTGCGGCGGTTGCCGCAAGCGGGCGTTCGGCAGGAAAGACTTATGAAGAGGCTGTGAACGGCAGATGGAAGATGCAGGCGGCAATGCCGGAAGCTGTGAAAAAGCTTGTGGTTATGGATATCAATGAGGTTGAGAAGATTTCTTCCATGGTTGATTTCGTATTCTGTGCGGTAAATATGCAAAAGGATGAGATTAAGGAAATCGAGAATAAGTATGCAAAAGCGGAAACACCTGTCGTTTCCAATAACAGCGCACATCGCTGGACGCCGGATGTTCCGATGGTAGTGCCGGAAATTAATCCGGAACATCTGGATGTAATCGCGGCGCAGAAGGAAAGACTGGGCACCAAGAGAGGATTTGTTGTCGTAAAGCCGAACTGTTCCATTCAGAGTTATACACCGGCGCTGACGGCGCTGAGGGAGTTTGGACCGAAGCTTGTGGTTGCGACGACATATCAGGCGATTTCCGGTGCAGGTAAGACATTTAACGAATGGCCGGAGATGGTAGAGAATATCATTCCTTATATTGGAGGCGAGGAAGAAAAGTCCGAGAAAGAGCCGCTTCGTCTGTGGGGTAAGGTAGAAAACGGTGAGATTGTTCCTTCCACGGAGTGTAAAATCACATGTCAGTGTATCCGTGTTCCTGTACTGGATGGACATACGGCGGCAGTATTCGTGAATTTTGAGAAGAAACCGACAAAGGAACAGATTTTAGAGAAGTGGAAAAACTTTAAGGGGCTTCCGCAGGAACTGAACCTTCCAAGCGCGCCAAAGCAGTTTATCCAATATTGTGAGGAAGACAACAGACCACAGGTGAAGTTGGATGTAAATTATGAGAACGGCATGGGTATCTCTATGGGACGTCTTCGTGAGGACAGTGTATTTGATTATAAGTTCGTAGGCCTGTCACATAATACGCTGCGCGGCGCTGCGGGCGGAGCCGTTTTGATTGCCGAGCTTTTGACGGCGCAGAACTACATTACTGCAAAAGAATCATAGAATACGAAGTATTCATGATAAAAGAATCATAGAATACGAAGTATTCATGATAAAAGAATCATAGAATAATCATTTTAAAGGAGAGATTAGATGTTGGGTTTAATTCTTGGCATTATAACGGGTGCTATTGCGGGCGCGATTGCCGGTAAGATTATGAAAAGTGAAGGTGGACTTGTGCGCAATATTATTCTCGGTATTGTCGGCGGTATTGTGGGCAGTTTCCTGTTTGGACTTATCGGACTCGGTTCTAATAATATTATCGGAAGCCTGATTATTTCGGTAATCGGCGCATGCGTGGTAATTTATGTAGGAAAGCTGCTTTTTAAGTAGATACGAAATATAACGGAAGATAAAACCTTCCGGCGGCAGATGTAAGATATGATTTGCTGCCGGGAGGTTTTTGTTTCCGGTATAATTAATGACAAATTGTGAACATTTTTTTAATATTTCCAATATTAGAAGTTGAACGTATGTTCTGCATGTGATATATTAGTTATAGAATACGAAGTATTCATAACAATTAGTTATAGAATACGAAGTATTCATGATATTACTATTTAATTTTATTTTTAGGAGGACAATCCGATGATACAGGCAGAGGGGCTGGTTAAGACATTTACCAGAACGGAAAAGAAGAACAAGAAGACAGAATTTAATGCCGTAGACGGTATTTCTCTGGAAATACGGGAGGGGGAGATACTGGGCGTGCTGGGACCGAACGGAGCAGGTAAGACGACGCTTTTACGTATGCTGGGGAAACTAATGAATCCGACCCAGGGAACGGTTTTGATATTGAATGATGACGGAGAAGAGATAACGGACGATATTGAGATAAAGAAGCGAATCGGATATTTGTCTGGGAACACAAAGCTTTATAAGCGCTTATCCGGACGGGAGCTTCTCTCAATGCTGGGGGATATTTATGATTTGAATCCGCAGGATACGGCGAAACGGATTGACGAGATTACAGGCGTATTAAATCTTTCCGAGTTTATTGATAACCGTATTGAACGGCTTTCCACGGGACAAACACAGCGTATTTCCATAGCGAGATGTCTTGTGCATAGTCCTAAATATTATATTTTTGACGAGCCGACGTTGGGACTTGATATTATCAGCAGTAAATCAATTATTGAGTTTATGAAGAAAGAGCGAAAAGCCGGTAAATCCGTCCTGTATTCCACGCATTATATGGAAGAAGCGGAGTTTTTATGCGACCGTATCATTATGGTACATAAGGGCAGAGTGATTGCGAAAGGAACGCCGGACGAACTGAAGAAAGAGACGCGGACAGGGAATCTGCGCGATACATTCCTCAGTCTGATAAGCGAACAGGAGGTACAGTAACATGGGATTTCGAAAAATAAAGGCAGTCTACAAAAAGGAAATGATAGATTTGCTGCGTGATAAAAAGACGTTGATAATGATGGTACTGGTGCCGTTAATTCTGTATCCGCTGATTATGATTGGCGCGATGCTGATTACGTCTGCCATTGCCAGTAACATACAGACAGGCGAATATGATGTGGCGGTGTTGTATGAGGAAAAGGAAGCCCTGCATTCCGGTTTTGACCGGGCGGAATTTGAACGGTTTCTGACGGACAGCGAGGATGAGCTGGAATATCATCTGAAAATCGTAGACAGCACAAGTCCCGGGGAAGCGCTTCTTGCAGAAGAAATCGACGCTCTGATTATCGTGGAAGAATGGGACAAGCCGGTTTTTAATGTGCAGTATCTTTCATCTGTTACCAATTCTTCTGCCGCATCGGATATGATTGAGGATAAGTTAAAGCTATACAGTGAATTTATAGAGGAGAAGCTCTTAAACGACCTTCATCTGGATGTGGATGCGATTATGAATCCGATTTCGGTCGAGTGGCAGGATAAATCTACAAAGGAGGAAAGTCTGGGAAGCATTTTGGGCGCGATACTGCCGTTTTTGCTCATTGTCAGTATCCTAATGGGCGCAATTTATCCGGCAATTGATACAACGGCGGGAGAGAAGGAGAGAGGAACGCTGGAAACGCTGCTCACTCTTCCGGTACGCAATGACGAGCTGATTATGGGGAAGTTTCTTGCAGTTGCTACAGTCGCTGTAGTTTCCGCGCTGCTGAATCTGTTGTCGATGGCGTTTATGGGAGCGTATATGTACAGCATGATTTTAGTGGCCGACCATGAAAGTACCGTTGTCAATCTGACCGAATTTATTCCGGCGGTTCTGATTGTGATACTTTGTGTTGTGGTATTCGCGTTATTTATCAGTGCGCTTGCTATGTGTGTGACAACATTTGCCAAGTCTTTTAAAGAAGCGAATAATTACTTGACGCCGCTTTTGCTTGTCGTGATGTTTACTGGATATATCGGATTTATTCCGAACATTGAGTTTAATTCTTTGATGGCGTCCATTCCGGTGGTAAATATCTGTCTGCTGATAAATAATATACTGGTATTTAAGTATTCGTTTGCGACGATTATCATTACGCTTGTGACGAATGTCATTTACGCCGCGTTAGCCGTTATGCTGCTTAGCAAATTATATAACAGCGAGGATATTCTGTTTAGTGAGGGCGGCGTGAGTCTTCAGATATTTACGGACCGAAGGAATTTGAAAAAGGGCGGTGTTCCGAATTTTTCCGACGCGGTTCTTGTGATTGCTGTCAGTATGCTTCTGATATTGTATGTCGGCTCCATTTTGCAGATGAAGTATCTGATGGGCGGACTGCTTGCCACGCAGCTGATGATAATTGCCGTTCCGGTATTTTTTGCATGGTACACGAAGAAGGACATGAGAGAAACCTTTTCGCTGAAAGTTCCGAAGATACCGCATGTGTTTGGCGCGGTGTTTATGGAAATCGGCGTGTTCATTGTAGTGATGCTTGTGTCGCTTGTGCTTACAACAATCTGGCCGGAGGATGCGCAGAATGTCGGGAACAGTTTCGAGATACTGCTTGAGGGCGTAGGGTTTGTTCCCGCGCTGCTTATTATGGCGCTTGCGCCGGCAGTCTGCGAGGAGGCTTTGTTTCGCGGCTATCTGTATTCCGCGTCAAAGAAAAAGTTTAAACCGTATACGGCAATGTTGATTGTCGCGGCTGTTTTCGGTATTTATCATTTAAGCCTTGTGAAATTCTTTACAACGGGAATTTTGGGTTTCGCGTTCTGCTATGTTGTTTACCGCACGGAAAGCATTGTGACGTCATCCGTCATGCATTTTCTGAATAATCTGGTCAGCGTGGTTGTGATGTTTTATGGCGACAGACTTGCCAAGGCTATACCGTTTTTATTTCAGGAGACAGCGGCTGTTTCTGATGTGCTGCTTCTTTTGGCGACAGCGGTATTTTGTGTGGGAGCGGGCAATTTCCTTATAGGAATTGGCAGAAAAAAAGCGTGATTGACAGCAATGAACCCGTAACGGTTTATTTTAAGAAACTTTAGGAGAGATAGATGGATATTGAATTTAGAAAAATAACGGAATTTCCCCGCGGGACATTGGCGGCTCTTTTAAGAGACGGCTATTCGTTTGAACCGAAGTTTGAGCGTGACTGGCATGAAAAATGGCAGGAATTTGATGATTTCTTTTATGATAATTCTCATATTGCCGAGTTTAGCGGATTTATGACTGTCCTGGACGGGAAGCCTGTCGGATTTGTCTCATGGAATCCGACCAATCTGCCTGAATGGACAGAAGTCGGACACAACTGCATTTTAACGGAATATAAGGGAAGAGGATACGGAAAACGACAGATGCAGGAGGCGGTAAGGCGTATGAGCGCGCAGGGAGCAAAAAAGATAATTGTCTGGACAAACGAGATCTGTGTTCCGGCGCAATATACTTATAAAAGCGCGGGTTTTCAATTTGTAAAAACGAGCGAGGAAACATTTTGCTCTGAATATGCAGGGCAGAGGATACATTATGAGATTGTAGTGAAATAAAAGTTAATTTTGTTTTTTAGATAAAAAGCCATATGTCAAGAAATTAAAATCTTGACATATGGCTTCTGTTTTTGTAAAATGAGAAAAAGGAGGGATGTGCAATGAGTGGTTTGAATGTACGAGGGGCGGGCAGAAAGAAATCGTTATCAAAGGAGCGACAGGAAGAGGCGCGCGTCCGTTTTTCAAACGGGGAAAAGGTTTCGGCTCTTGCACGGGAATACGGGGTATCCAGACAAACCATGTCGGGATATCTGCATGATACAGAGGCAGATAATATACAGAGAATCTATTCTGCTTATAAACAGTGGGCGCGGCTAAACAGAGAGTTTCGGGAGGACAATCTGAGCGATTATACGATGCGCCTTGAGTATATGAACAAAGAACGATTGTGTACGGTGATACTGGTTGATTTTTTTCATCAGAAAGTGTTAATTCGCAATGAGAGCGATTTTTTACTGGAACGTGCATTTGGCATGAATAACAGACCTACATGGCAGGATTTTAATCTGTTTTTGGAGGAACGCTGTGTTCCAAGAGGCCGTTTCGGAATTAAGAAGATTCTTTCGGAATACGGATTAGAAAGTTATGACCCCATTGCGATTATTGAAAAGACGAATGGGCGTATGGCAGAAGACAACCAGTGGATTCGGGTTTTTCGATACAGCAGGGAGGCAGAGTTATGCGGGAAGCAGTAATCAGCGCAACACCACAGGAAACCGGCATCACATACTGCTCTAAAGGAAATCAGATGAAATGGTTCTGGAACGGATTTTGGTATAAAGCGGACGGACTGGGATATGAAAGCCTGTCTGAGGTGGTCTGTTCCAAAATTCTTCTGCATTCTACAATCTCTTCCATAACACTGTATGAACCGGTTTTCGTTCAATATGAAGGCAGGCGGTACAGAGGATGCAGAAGCGCAAATTTTAAGAAACAGGATGAGATTTTAATTTCGATAGAGCGGCTTTACCGCAGTTATACGGGAGGAAGTCTTGCAGAAGATATTATGAAGATATCGGAGCTTTCTACAAGAATCCGTTTTGTGGCGGAGTTCGTAGAACGCGCGACAGGATTGGAACGGTTTGGAGCGTATTTAACGGCGATGCTTGAGATGGACGCTTTTTTTCTCAACGAGGACAGGCATACAAATAATATATCGGTTCTTTATAATGAGAAGGATAAGACGTACCGGCTTTGTCCGTATTTTGATATGGGTATGTCATTGTGTGCCGATACGCGGGGAGATTATCCTCTCGATAAAGATTGTTTATGGTGTATGGAACAGGTAAAGGCAAAACCGTTCTGCCGTGATTTTGATGAGCAGGTGGACGCGGCGAATGCGCTTTATGGCAGATTTCTTGAGTTTCATCTTACGACAGGTGAAATGGTGAATATCGTGGAGGCGTTAGAGGAAGACGGCTATGAAAAAACGGAAATTTTCCGTGTGATGGGAATTATCCGGCAGCAGGCAAGAAAATACCAAAATTATATGCAAAACCGGCGATAGTCGGTTCATAGTCGGTTCCCAGGCGGTTCAGAATAAAAGAAGTTGCTTTCTTGGTCTGCTTTGGTATAATAAATAAGTAAAGTGTTTTTGATTATAATAGCCGGTCTGGCATAACAGGAGGATAACATGAGCGTTAAGAGAGTATATGTTGAGAAAAAGGCGCCATATGCTGTAAAAGCGAAAGAATTAAAGGAAGAGATTGCGGGATATTTAGGAATAAAGACCGTTACGAGCGTCCGCATTCTCATCCGCTACGACATTGAAAATTTATCGGAGGATACATATGGAAAGGCATTAACGACTGTTTTTTCGGAGCCGCCGGTAGATAATGTATATGAAGAAAAATTTCCGAAAGAGGACGAAGATAAAGTATTTTCCGTGGAATATCTTCCGGGTCAGTTTGACCAGAGAGCGGATTCGGCGGAGCAGTGCGTGAAGTTTTTTAATGAAAATGAAATTCCTGTTATTAAATCGGCGACGACGTATGTTATTTCGGGGCAGCTTAGCGGGGAAGAGTTTGACAGAATCAAAAGCCACTGTGTGAATCCGGTGGATTCCAGATTTGCGGAGGATGTAAAACCGCAGACGCTTTTAACGAAGTTTGAGGAACCGGCAGATGTGATTATATTTGACGGTTTTACGGATATGGAGGAAGGGGCGTTAAAAGAACTTTACGGTTCATTGAATCTTGCCATGACGTTTAAGGATTTTCTTCATATTCAGAATTATTTTAAGAACGAAGAGCAAAGAAATCCGTCCATGACGGAAATTCGCGTGCTGGATACATACTGGTCCGACCATTGCCGTCATACGACGTTTTCAACCGAACTTACGGACGTTACGTTTGACGACGGTTTTTGCAGGGGTGCAATTGAGGGAACATATCAGAAGTATTTAAAAGACAGGGAAGAGATTTTTAAAGGCAGAAAGGACAAGTTTGTCTGTCTGATGGATCTTGCCCTGATGGCGATGAGAAAGCTCAAAAAAGAAGGAAAGCTGCAGGACCAGGAAGAGTCCGACGAGATAAACGCATGCAGTATTGTTGTTCCGGTAGAAGTGGACGGTGAAGTGGAAGAATGGCTTGTGAACTTTAAGAACGAGACCCATAATCATCCGACAGAGATTGAACCGTTCGGCGGGGCTGCAACCTGTCTTGGAGGAGCAATCCGCGACCCGCTTTCAGGTAGAACATATGTATATCAGGCGATGCGTGTAACAGGCGCGGCAGACCCGACCGTATCGGTAAACGATACGTTGAAGGGAAAGCTTCCGCAGAAGAAGCTTGTCCGTACCGCGGCAAGCGGCTACAGTTCTTACGGCAATCAGATTGGTCTTGCTACGGGTTATGTCAAGGAAGTGTATCATCCTGATTATGTGGCAAAGAGAATGGAAATCGGCGCCGTTATGGGGGCGGCTCCAAGACGTGCAGTAAAGAGACTGACATCCGACCCGGGAGATATTATTATTCTGCTTGGCGGACGTACCGGACGCGATGGCTGCGGCGGCGCTACCGGCTCTTCCAAAGTGCATACCGAGGCGTCCATTGAGACTTGCGGAGCCGAAGTGCAGAAAGGAAACGCGCCGACAGAGCGTAAGCTCCAGCGCTTGTTCAGAAGAGAAGAAGTCAGCAGTCTGATTAAGAAATGTAACGATTTCGGAGCAGGCGGTGTTTCCGTTGCAATCGGCGAGCTTGCGGACGGTCTTACTGTTTATCTTGATAAAGTTCCGAAAAAATACGCGGGTCTTGACGGAACGGAAATCGCGATTTCCGAGTCACAGGAGCGTATGGCGGTTGTGGTCGAGCCGAAGGACGTGGAAGCATTTCTTGGGTATGCGGACGAAGAGAATTTAGAGGCAACGGAGGTTGCTGTTGTTACCGAATCACCACGTCTTGTGCTAATTTGGAGAGATAAGGAGATTGTTAATATCTCAAGGGCGTTCCTTGATACGAACGGCGCGCATCAAGAGACGGCTGTTTTTGTAGATATGCCGTCTGCAGATGAGAATTATTTTAAATCAAAGAAGATTGACGACGTAAAGAAAGCTTGGCTTGCTATTTTGTCGGATTTGAACGTCTGCTCGCAAAAGGGACTGGTAGAAATGTTTGACGCGTCAATTGGCGCAGGCTCCGTATATATGCCATACGGCGGTAAGTTTCAGCTTACTGAGACGCAGAGCATGGTGGCAAAGCTTCCTGTTACAAAGGGAAAATGTGATACCGTTACGATAATGAGTTACGGATTTAATCCGTATCTGTCATCATGGAGCCCTTACCACGGCGCGATTTACGCGATTGTGGAGTCCGTCGCGAGAATTGTTGCCACAGGCGGTGATATGAGTAAGATTCGTTTTACGTATCAGGAGTACTTCAGAAGAATGACCGAGAATCCAAGGAGATGGAGTCAGCCGTTTGCGGCGCTTTTGGGCGCATACGAGGCGCAGATAGGATTTGGACTTCCGTCTATCGGCGGCAAGGACAGTATGTCGGGAACATTCAACGAGATTGACGTTCCGCCGACGCTCGTTTCGTTTGCGGTTGACGTGGCAAAGGAAAACGATATTATTACGCCGGAATTAAAGACGGCAGGCAATACGCTTGTGAAGTTTGATATTACGAGAAATGAACAGGAACTTCCTGACTTTGAGCAGATAAAATCCTTGTATGAAGATATTCATGCGCTGATTCAAAACGGCGTTATCGTATCGGCGTACGCGCTTGATTCCCACGGCATTGTGCCTGCGGTTTCCAAGATGGCGTTCGGTAATAAACTGGGTGTTTCGCTTAGTAGGGACATTACCAGGGAGGAGCTTTTTGCGGCAGGGTTTGGCAATATTGTAGCGGAAGTGAAGACTGACAGGCTTTCAGAAATTCAGACCGCACATAAAATAATTGGTAACGTTACGGATACAGGAACGTTTACTTACGGTGATGTTGTCATTACGATGGACGAGGCGTTACATGCATGGACGCAGACGCTTGAGGGCGTATTCCCAACCAAGGCGGACAAAGGTGTGGATAAAGTGGATTCTCCTCTTTATAAGGCGGATTCCGTTCATATCTGTAAGAATAAAGTCGCGAAACCGACAGTATTTATTCCGGTATTTCCGGGTACAAACTGCGAGTATGATTCCGCAATGGCGTTTGAGAGAGCCGGAGCGCAGCCGATTGTGAAGGTGTTTAGAAATCTTGACGCCAATGCAATCAGAGAGTCGGTTGAGGAATTTGAAAAGGCGATTAACCAGGCGCAGATTATTATGTTCCCGGGCGGCTTTTCGGCAGGCGACGAGCCGGACGGTTCCGCGAAGTTTTTTGCGACCGCGTTTCGAAATGAGAAGATGAAAGAAGCCGTCCATAAGCTGTTAAATGAGAGAGATGGTCTTGCGCTGGGAATCTGCAACGGTTTTCAGGCGCTGATTAAACTGGGGCTGGTGCCGAACGGTGAAATTACAGGGCAGGATGCCGATTCGCCGACGCTGACATTCAATACGATTAACCGTCATATTTCCAAGATGGCGTATATTAAAGTCGTTACGGATAAGTCGCCGTGGCTTATGGGAGCGGAGCTTGGAAAGGTTTACTGTAATCCGGCTTCTCACGGAGAGGGACGTTTTGTCGCGCCGAAGGAGTGGCTTGATAAATTATTTGCAAACGGTCAGGTCGCAACGCAGTATTGCGATTTGGACGGTAATGTTTCCATGGACGAAGAGTGGAATATCAACGGTTCTTATATGGCAGTTGAAGGCATTACCAGTCCGGACGGCAGATGTTTTGGCAAGATGGCGCATTCTGAGCGCCGCGGCGGCAGTGTTGCCATTAATATTTACGGCGAGCAGGATCTTAAGATTTTTGAGTCCGGTGTGAGATATTTTAAATAAAATACGAAATATCAAAAGAGATTAAGCAGTTAAGGAACGGCGTAAAAGCCGTTCCTTTTTGCGTAACAGGCATATTTTCTGTTTTTTTCCTGAAATATGTGATATCATAGAAACGAAAGTCAATTAAGATAAAAGAGGTATTTTCATATGAAAAAACGAGGCTGCAATATATGGGGAGCATTATTTTGCGCCGCAGGCATGATATGCCTGCTGTATTTTATATTTTTGCTGGCGCGCATGGGCGCGACCGTTACGTTTACGTATTTCTGGCTGGCTGCGGCGTTTGGGTTTGGCGGAATGGGGCTGGCGCTTGTATTTGCAAGAGGAGCGCTTGGCAGGCTTCCAAGATGGCTTCGGTTTGTCGTTGAAGGAATTGTCGCAGCAGGATGTGCCGTATTTATCCTTGTGGAAGCAGTTCTTATCATTTGTGGAAGCAAAAGCGCCGGTGAGGCAGACTATGTGATTGTGCTCGGAGCAAAGGTAAACAATACGTCGCCGTCCTTGATTTTAAAGGCAAGACTTGATACGGCGCTTGCTTATCTGAACCGGTATCCCAATGCGAAAGTGATTGTCAGCGGGGGACAGGGAGCGGATGAAGGGATTTCGGAAGCGGAATGTATGTACCGTTATCTGCTGGCAGCAGGCATTGCAAAGGAGCGGATTATTCAGGAAGACCGTTCTACCAATACAAGGGAGAATCTGGAGTTTTCCGCGCAGTTTCTTGACACAAGCAGGGATTTTGTTGTGATTATAACGAGTGATTTTCACCTATTCCGCTCTGTAAGGATTGCAAAGAAAATGGGGTTTGCGCAGGTTGGAGGGGAGGCAGCGCCTTCGCTGTGGTATCTGGTGCCGACAAATTATATGAGAGAATTTCTTGCGGTGGTCAAAGATTTTCTTCTTGGAAATATTTAAACAGTTTGCTATACTATAAAAGGTTAAAAGCAGAGCGTGAGGAGAATTACAGATGGAATCCATTGAACATCAGATTCAATATTGTTATGAAATATTAGAAAAATACGGGTTACAGGATATGGAGGACAAATTTAAGGAAGAAATGGTTCGTGCCGGATATCTGATAGCAATGCTTGACGGTGAGATGGATAAAGCGGAATATACAACCTTAAATGTGATGTTTGATACGCAGTACCGCCCGGAGACCTTAAGACAGCGTTTTTTTCAGTATCCGGAGAGCCGTGACTTCTTTTTGAATAAGGTTCCGGAGACGATTAAGCGGATTTGTGAGGAAGAGAAAAAAGCGAATTTCGGGATTCAGGCGACGCTTGCGGACGCAAGGCATATTTACCAGACATTTAAACAGGCGGGAGCAATACTCATTACCTGTAACGGCAACAGGATGAAATATCAGGTTGTCGGATTGGAACGGTATCTGAGAGGAATTATCCGTTATATCATGTTTGTAGAAAACCGTCTGGATGATGTCGTTAAAACCAGCGTGACGCAGAATAGCGTGGGACTGGCGACAATGCAGCAGGAGCGGCAGATGCAGCTTAACAGGCTTCTGTCTGAACTTGACGCTATGGTAGGACTCGAATCCGTTAAGAGAGAGATTCATGATCTGGTGAATCTGATGCGCGTAAAAATGATTCGCAAAGAGCACGGACTGGAAGCACCGTCTGTTTCCATGCATCTTGTTTTTGCGGGCAATCCGGGAACGGGTAAGACGGTTATGGCGAGAAAACTTGCCGAAATCTATCAGTGCATCGGCGTTTTAGAGACAGGCGTTCTTGTGGAGACAGACCGTTCGGGAATGGTTGCCGGATATATGGGACAGACTGCCGAACTGGTGCGCCAGAAAGTAGAACAGGCACAGGGGGGGATTTTGTTTATTGACGAGGCTTATACGCTGTCTAATTCCGCAAGAGAAGGCGATTACGGTCAGGAGGCAATTGACACGCTGCTCAAACTGATGGAAGACAAACGTGATGAATTTGCGGTGATTGTCGCGGGATATCCGAGAGAGATGGAAGAATTTCTTAATTCCAATCCGGGTCTTCGTTCGCGCTTTAATAAATATGTTTACTTTGAAGATTACTCGGCAAATGAATTGTATGATATTTTTCTTCAGATGTGCGCGCAGAATGATTATCGTTTACAGCTTCATCTGGAGGAAAAAATGTTATATATTATTGAGAAGATGATTGCAAAGCAGGGGAAGAAATTTGCCAATGCGAGAACGATTCGTAATTTCTTCGAGAGAGTTGTGACAAATCAGGCAAACCGTGTGGTGACGGTCAATCCGTCGAATGTGGAGGAGCTTCTTACCATCACGGAGCAGGATTTAAATTGGGGAGGCAGTTATGAATAAGGATTTGACAGTAGGCAAACCGGAACTTGTTTTATGGAAATTTGCGATACCACTTTTTGGCAGCGTGATTTTCCAGCAGATGTATAACATTGCGGACAGTCTGATTGCCGGCAGGTATGCGGGAGAAAAAGCGCTGGCGGCGGTCGGTAATTCTTACGAGATTACATTGATATATCTGGCGTTTGCATTTGGCTGCAATATTGGCTGTTCCGTGATTGTGTCGCAGCTGTTCGGCGCGAAAAAATACGCGGATATGAAAACGGCAGTGTGGACGACATTTATTTCAAGCGGAATATTGTGTATTGTTCTGACCGTGCTGGGATTTCTTTTAGGGCCGCTGCTTCTTTATCTGATTAACACGCCGGAAAATGTTTTTGCGGATTCTCTGCTTTATCTGAATATTTATACGGCAGGACTATTGTTTTTGTTTTTCTATAATATTGCAACCGGTATTTTTTCGGCGATGGGGGATTCCAGAACGCCGTTTATTTTTTTGGCGTTTTCGTCGGCTGCCAATATCGTCATGGATTACATATTTGTCAAATATTACAATATGGGTGTGGCAGGCGTTGCATGGGCGACATTTATCTGCCAGGGCGTCAGCTGTATGCTTGCTGTATTTACGATATTCAGGCGGCTTTCCAGAATAAAAACGGACGGAAAAGTGGTAAGGTTTTCCGTGCCGATGTTTCATAATCTGGCAAGGATTGCAATACCAAGTATGCTGCAGCAGAGTTTTGTTTCTGTTGGGAATATTATTCTGCAAAGTATTATTAATGTATATGGTTCCGGTGTTATGGCGGGGTATTCGGCAGTTATCAAGTTAAATAATCTGGCGATAACGTCTTTTACGACTCTCGGTAATGCCATGTCCAATTTTACGGCACAGAACATCGGCGCCAACAAATTAGAACGGATTAAGAAAGGATACCGGGGCGGACTGCTTCTGGTTTATATTATCTGTATTCCGGTCGTAGCGCTGTATCTTTTGTATGGGGAGAACTTTATGAAGTTCTTCATGAGGGATGAGAGTCTTGAAGCAGTCGCTACAGGCGTTCAGTTTATCGGTATTGTAGCGCCGCTTTATTTTGTGATTGGAACGAAGCTGATGACGGACGGAATATTGCGTGGAGCCGGCGCAATGAAGCAGTTTATGGCGGCGACATTTATGGATTTATTTCTCAGGGTCATTCTTGCGTTTATTCTTTCGGGGCAGTTTGGTTCTGTGGGAATCTGGTTTTCATGGCCTGTAGGCTGGATTCTCGGAACGGCGCTTTCTTTGTATTTTTATGTGAGCGGAAGCTGGAAAAAGGGACTATTTCGTACAGAGAAATGAACAGACGAAGTTTGATTTGACATCTTTTTTGATATGTGATAGAATGCAGATGTTATCGATAACTGACGGAGAAGTTCGTCTTACAATTGAATAAGAAGAGTGAGCAAGACTCCAACCTTCAGGGCAGAGTGAGGCGCGTGCGCCAATTCTCGACCGGCGGTAAGCCATCCGGCAAGTCCGCGACCCCATATATTGCTTGATACGTATATGGGCTGATTGAGTGCAATTCTCAAACCGACAGTATAGTCTGGATGAAAGAAGATAATCAAGCATACAAAACTGTGTGCTTTTGCGTGTATGATAGAAGCTGTGGTTTTTCTATTTTAGCTGTGTTTATTGTGCCCTGCGGGATTTGTTCCGCAGGGTTTTATTTTTAATAGGAAATCGTGGTTGTTTTTTGGTTCTTACATGGCAAGGCGCATAAAGATTGATTTGGAGGAAAAAAATAATGAAAAAAATGACAACAAGAGAACTGACGGCGATTGCAATGTTAATTGCGGTATCATGGGTCCTGTATCTGTTTGGGTTTAAAATCCCGATTGTACCAAGTTTTTTAACACTGGATTTCTCGGAGCTTCCGGCGGTTATTGCTTCGCTTTCCATGGGACCTGTTGCGGGAATTTTTGTCTGCCTTGTGAAAAACCTGTTACATCTGATGGTATCGCATACGTTATGGATAGGCGAGTTGTCCAATTTTATTATCGGCGTGGCGTTTGTAGTGCCAATCGGACTTTTGTATCAGAAGCATAAGACAAAAAAAGGAGCCGTTCTCGCGATGCTTTTGGGTGCAATCAGTATGTGCGCGGTGGGCGTAGTTTCCAATTACTTTATTATCTATCCGCTCTATGGCAAATTTGCGATGCCTATGGAAGTGATTTTAAGTATGTATACAGCAATCCTTCCGGCGGCGGATACGCTGCTGAAAGCACTGATAATCTTTAATGTGCCGTTTACGTTTGTCAAAGCGATGGTGAGCGTTGTGGTTACATATTTTGTATATAAACCGCTTTCCAAGGTAATAAAAAACGTAAAGGAATAGGATTTTGGATGTGGTTTTGTGCAATTTTTTCCCCCGCAATCATGCGGGGGAATTTTATATGCAAAAATAAATATTGCGATAACTTATCACACGCTGCAAGTACGGCTTGATATTCTTTAAAATTTAGTGCATAATACATTACATAGTGGAAATTATTGTAAGCTGGGAGAGTAAATATGCTGATTAAAAATGAAAATTATGAAGTTTTGGAAGAAAGACAGATTGAAGACCTCAATTCTCTGGGGGTGATTTTAAGACATAAGAAAAGCGGAGCCAGGGTGGTGCTGTTATCGAATGATGATGAGAATAAAGTATTTGATATCGGATTTAAAACACCGCCGTATAACGATACGGGGCTCCCGCATATTCTGGAACATTCCGTATTGTGCGGTTCTAAAAAATATCCTGCGAAGGACCCGTTCGTGGAGCTCTGTAAGGGTTCGCTGAATACATTTCTAAATGCGATGACTTATCCGGACAAGACGGTTTACCCTGTGGCAAGCTGCAACATGGTGGATTTTATGAACATTGTCGACGTTTATCTGGACGCCGTATTTCATCCGAACATTTATAATCGGGAGGAAATTTTCCGTCAGGAAGGATGGCATTACGAGATGCAGGACGAGAATGGACCGCTGACCTATAACGGTGTGGTTTATAACGAAATGAAGGGCGCGTTTTCCGACGCGGACGACCTGCTGTCAAGCTATACGTTTTCTACGCTGTTTCCTGATAATGAGTACGGAAACGAATCCGGCGGCGACCCGGAGAAGATTCCGACGTTAAGTTATGAAGAATTTCTTGCGTTTCATAAAAAATATTATCATCCGTCCAACAGTTATATTTATGTGTACGGCGATATGGATATGGAGCGTTTTTTACAATATCTGGACGACGAGTATCTGAGCGGGTTTGATGCAATCGAGATTCCTTCTGAGATAAAGGAGCAGGAAGGATTTGCAGAGCCGAAAGATGTGACGTTTGAGTATGCGGTTACGGAGGAGGAGGGCACGGAGGAAAATGCTATTCTTTCGTATAACGCGGTTATCGGAACTGTTCTGGACAAGAAGCTGTATCTGGCGTTCCAGATTATAGATTACGCGCTTGTGTCGGCTCCGGGCGCACCGCTTAAAAAAGCGCTTATGGACGCGGGAATCGGCGCGGACGTTTACGGTTCCTATGAAAATTCGATTTATCAGCCGATGTTTTCGATTGTAGCCAGAAATGCGGACGAAAACCGCAAAGAGGAATTTGTGAAGATTATTATGGATTCCCTGAAAGCCGTGGTGGAGAAGGGGATTGACGAGAAGGCGTTTCTTGCGGGAATCAATTACTATGAATTTAAATACCGCGAGGCGGATTTTGGTTCCTATCCGAAGGGCTTGATGTATGGACTTCAGATTCTGGACAGCTGGCTTTATGATGATATGGCGCCGTTTTATCATGTTGAGGCGTCGTATACATTCCGCTTTTTAAAGGACAATGTGAAGAACGGATATTTTGAGGAGCTTATCCGCACGTATTTGATTGAGAACCGTCATGCGGCTGTCATTACCATGATTCCGAAAGTTAATCTGACGGCGATGCAGGATGAGAAAACAAGAAAGAAACTGGAAGAGTATAAAGCGTCTCTCAGTGAGGAAGAAATTAAAAAGATTATCGCCGATACGGCGCATTTAAAGGAATATCAGGATGAGCCTTCGACGCAGGAGGAACTTCTTTCGATTCCGATGTTAAAAAGAGAGGACATCGGCAGAGAAGCGCCGAAATTATATATTGACGAAAAACAGTCGGATTGTGTGAAAATTATCCACAGCAACATTTTTACAAACAAGATAGCGTATATCAATTTAAGTTTTGACTGCAAGGCAGTGCCGGAACGTTTGATTCCTTATCTG
>CAJTZH010000054.1 GCA_910584325.1 uncultured Lachnospiraceae bacterium
TGACCGTAATTATCTGTTTTTTGACGGGATATCCGCTGGCATATATTATTTCGAAGTTTAATGAGAAAACACAGAATATTCTGATTCTTCTCGTGACGATTCCGATGTGGATTAATATGCTGCTGCGCACTTACGCGTGGATTAGCCTGCTTTCCGATAACGGTATTGTTAATTCGCTTCTGGTGTCGCTCGGATTTGACCCGATTCGTATGATGTATACAGATTTTTCTGTGGCGGTGGGACTGGTATGTGATTTTCTGCCGTTTATGGTAATACCGATTCATACGAGTTTAAGCAAAATTGACAGTTCGTTGATTGAAGCGGCATATGATTTGGGAGCGGACCGGGTACAGACATTTTTTAAAGTCATATTTAAGTTGTCCATTCCCGGTGTGGTTAACGGCATTATTCAGACGTTTCTTTTGTCCATATCCGCGTTTGTTATTCCGAAATTATTAGGCGGCGGGCAGTATATGCTTATTGGAAATCTGATAGAAAATCAGTTTATCTCCGTAGGAGACTGGAACTTTGGCAGCGCGATTTCATTATTCCTCGCAGCGGTGATTATTTTGTTAATCCGGCTGATGAAGAGGATTGACCCTGATGATTAAGGAGGCCGAATATGAAGAAACCAAGAATATTTTCTTACATATATATTGGCATTTGTTTTGCCTTTTTTTACCTTCCTATTCTGGTAACGGTAATTTTCTCTTTTAACAGCTCAAAATCCCTTACCAAATTTTCAGGGTTTTCCCTGAAATGGTACGGAGAACTGCTTGCTGACGGGGAAATTATGAAGGCGGTTTATGTCTCGTTCAGTATCGCCATTATCGCGACGATTGTGGCGGGGGTGCTGGGAACGATTACGGCAATCGGTTTGTCCAAAAACAAAAAGGTAGTCAAAGAATGGATTTTAAACATTAATAATATTCCGATTTTAAATCCTGAGATTGTAACTGCAATCGGTCTGATGATTTTGTTTTCTTCATTGAAAATCAGCAAAGGGTATGTAACAATGCTGATTGCGCATATTATTTTTTGTACGCCGTATGTGATTACCAGCGTGTATCCGAAAGTACGACGGCTTGACCCCAATCTTGCCAATGCGGCGATGGATTTGGGGGCGACGCCGTTTCAGGCGCTGACGAAAGTTATCATACCGATGATAAAAGAAGGAATTTATGCAGGTGTGCTGCTTTCCTTTACTATGTCGTTTGACGATTTTGTAATTTCTTATTTTGTAACAGGAAATGGAGTTCAAAATATTTCAATTATAGTGTATAATATGACTAAACGTATTAATCCAACGATTAGTGCGTTGTCAACAATCGTAATTCTGGTAATCATTATTACATTACTGATTGTAAATCTTGTTCCGTTAATGATAAAGAGAAAAAAGGAGAACATTAAGAATGAAGAAATTAATTAGTTTACTGGCGGCTGCGGTGATGTGCGCAGGATTGTTTTGCGGGTGCGGCGATGCCGGTGACAGCAATAAAAAGGTGTTAAAAGTTTATAATGCGGGTGAATATATTGACAAGGCGCTTCTTACCGAGTTTGAGAAGGAAAACAACTGTACGGTTATTTATGAGACCTTTGATTCTAATGAATCTATGTATACCAAAATTATGAGCGGGGAACAGTATGATATTCTGATTCCGTCCGATTATATGATTGAGCGTTTAATGAAAGAGGATTATCTGCAGCCTGTTGACTGGAACCAGATTTCCAATAAAGGAAATATCCTGCCGGAAGTGATGAATAAATCTTACGACCCGGATAATGTCTACAGTGTTCCGTATTTTTGGGGAAGCGTCGGGATTCTTTATGATACGACGGTTGTAGACGAAGCGGATGCGGGGCAGGGATGGGAGCTTCTCATTAATCCGAAATATGCCGGCGATATTTATATGTATGATTCGGAACGGGATTCATTTATGGTTGCGCTGAAAGCGCTTGGTTATTCCATGAATACAACCGATAAGCAGGAGATTGACGCAGCGTACGAGTGGCTTGCGAACCAGCGTGATACGATGAAGCCTGTATATGCCGGAGACGACGTGATTGACAATATGGTTTCGGCAAATAAAGCGATGGCGGTTGTTTATTCCGGTGACGCGGCGTATATTATGTCCGAAAATGCTGATTTGGATTATATCATGCCAAAGCAGGGCACAAATCTGTGGTATGACGCCATGGTGATTACAAAAAATTGTCAGGATACAAAGCTTGCGCATCAGTTTATTGATTTCTTTTTAGATGAGGAAAATGCGCTTGCAAATACCGAAGAGGTCGGATATGCGTCTCCGGTTCAGAGCGCGTATGAAGAGATGCAGACAACAACTTACGATGGAATCAGCGCGTATGTAACGGATACGACGCGCAGTCAGGATGAAGTGTTCGGATATCAGGAAACAGACATTAAAAAGTATTTTGCCGACCTTTGGACGAAGGTAAAGGCGTACTAATTAAGTGTAGAAACGGGGAATTTTTAATGAATCGGCAGATAGTAGTTGCAGCAGGAAACCCTATGATACTGGGAGCTAAGAAAACCGATGAAGGATACAATTTTGCGGTGGTGTCCGGTGAGGAAACAATAGAACTGAATTTGTATGAAAAGGGCAGTGAGAATCCCTGCCATGTGATTGTTCTGGATGAACGGTACAGATACGGCGATATTTTTGCGGTCAGGGTGTCGGGAATTGAGTTTGGCAGTCTTGAGTATAATTACAAAAAAGGTGAGAAGATTTTTCTCGACCCATATGCGGAACATGTCTGCGATGTCTATGAGTTCGGACAATCTGTCCGTGAGCATGGATACCGCTCGAAAGTGATGCTTGAAAGTTATGACTGGGAGGGAGACAGACCATTAAATATACCATTTGACGAGACAATTATTTACAAACTTCATGTACGGGGATTTACGAAGCATGCAAGTTCTAAGGTGAAACATAAAGGAACATATACGGGGATTGTGGAAAAGATTCCGTATCTCAAAGAACTGGGTATTACGACGATTGAGATGATGCCGGTGTTTGAGAGTGAAGAGGTTCAGAAGTGGACGGAAAACGACAAAAATAGTCTATACAACCAGCAGTTTAACGGCAAAGTGAATTATTGGGGATACGCAAAGGGGATGTATTTCGCGCCGAAGGCGTCGTACGCGTCAAAAAGCTGCGATAACGGGGATTATACCGTAGAGTTTAAGGATATGGTGAAGGCGCTTCATCGCGCGGGAATGGAAGTGATTCTGGAGATGTATTTTCCGTATGACGCGGGCATCAATATGATATGCGACTGCGTGCGCCACTGGATAGTGGAGTATCACATTGATGGCATCCATCTCAACTGCAGCGACGCGGTTCTGGAATCGGTTGCCAACGACCCGCTGTTATCCAGGGTGAAGTTGTTTACTACATACTGGAATATGGGAAATAAGAAGCGTTCTTATAAGAATCTGGCAAATTATAACCAGGGGTTTATGAATTGTGCGAGAAAGCTGTTAAAAGGCGACGAGAATCAGCTGAATGAGTTTGTTGCAAGAGTAAAAAACAATGCTTCAAATGCTGCCGTAGTGAATTATATGACCAACAACAACGGATTCACGCTGATGGATTTGGTCAGTTACGACCGCAAGCATAATGAGAATAACGGTGAGAACAACCGGGACGGAGAAGATTTTAACAATAGCTGGAACTGCGGTGTGGAAGGAAAGTGCCGCAAAAAAAAGATAATACAGCTGCGGACCCGTCAAATAAAAAACGCCATGCTGATGCTTCTTCTGAGTCAGGGAACGCCGCTTATTATGGCCGGAGACGAGTTTGGTAATTCCCAGTCAGGAAATAATAACAGTTACTGTCAGGATAATGAGGTTTCATGGCTGAACTGGAGGAATCTTGACAGCAACAGGGAGCTGTTTGAATTTTTTAAAAGCCTTGTGGCATTTCGGAAAGCACATAAAATTCTTCATATGGAGGAGCCGCTGCGTGACATGGATTATATGGCATGCGGCTATCCGGATGTGTCCTATCACGGCGACAATGCGTGGTTTGCCGGTTTTGAGAATTATAACCGCCATTTCGGCATTATGTACTGCGGGAAATACGGGAAGAATTCTGACGGAAGTGAAGACGATTTTATCTATGCGGCGTATAATCTGCACTGGGAAAAGCATACGTTTGCGCTGCCTTCTCTGCCGGAAGGAAAGCGGTGGCATGTGGAATTTGATTCTTCAAACGGCGCGCATAATGAAAATACCATCAATGAGAGCCGCCATGTAACGGCGGACGCGCGTTGTATTGTGGTGCTGGTTGGAAGATGACCCGCAGTACCGTAATATTAAAGAAATGGGATTGGAATCATGAAAGAGTTTCTTGTGAAATTAAAGTGTCTTGACGCATTTTCGTTAAAGATGATTGCCATTGTCACAATGGCTATTGACCATACGGGGGCGGTTCTTTTTCCGTATACTATGTGGTTTCGCATGATTGGAAGGCTTTCTTTTCCAATCTTTGCTTTTTTTATAGCGGAGGGGTTTGCCCGCACGGGAAATATTGTCAAATATGTTTTTAGGATGTTATTTTTCGCTCTGCTTACGGAGCCGGTATTTGACCTTGCGTTTTATGGAAGAGTATATTGGGGCTACCAGAATGTGATGTTTACGTTTCTTGCGGCATTACTGGGATTATTTGTTATGGAGAACGTGAAGAAACGAATTTCTAACGAATTTGTGGCAAAACTCGCAAGTCTTGGCGTTATCATCGCAGCGGCTTTACTGGCGCAGTTGTTTCATACCGATTACGGAGCATTCGGCGTCATGCTTGTTTATGTTTATTATGAGCTGCGGGAGCAGTTTTTTGAAAAGCATTTGCTTTCGACATTGGTGCAGGTGTTGTGTGAGACAGGGATTTCGCGGCTTTCTGCGCTTAGTACGATACCTCTTATGCTGTATAACGGAAAGCGGGGAATCCGAATCAAATATTTGTTTTACGCATTCTATCCGGCGCACCTTCTGGTGCTGTATCTGATGACTTTGCGCGGATAGTTGGAGATTGTTCTTATTTTACGGAAAACGGCAGTCGATTGTACAAAAAGGAGCGGCGCAAATGAGAAAAATCATAGAAATAATGATGCTGACAGCGGCAATCATGGCGCTTTGCGGATGTGCGGACAGAAACAGAATCACATTGGAGCTGAAACGGCAGGATGATGGCGTGTTGGAACAGGCGCAGTTAACGGATACGGATTTCAAAGTCTGCAAGGATTTCAAGAAGACAGGCAAAGATACTTATAATGACCTGACAGCGGCATATGAAACGATGTATGCGTATATTGTGGACGGCAGATATCTGATTGCGTATCAGGACAGGGATGTTAATAAAATGTGCGTATATGATTTGGATTCCTTAAAAGACGGTGCGTTTTTGGAGTATGTTGTTCAGTATCGCCACAGTTTTTCGTTTACGGACAATATGAAAGCCGTTTACTTGAAGACGGCAATGAAGGATGCCGGTTTTTTGGATCAACCGTATTTTACATATTATGATGAAGAAGGAAATGTGAAATTAGAGATTTATTTTGACGAAAGCGGCACAGGTTGCGGTATCTGCTATGATGCGTATGATTATGAATACACCGGGGAAAGAAAAGGGTTTGTGTTTCGAGAATATTATGAAACGGCGTGGGAAGAAGGAAACCCTGTATTATGGTTTGAACCGGAAGAGTATTTTAAAGATGTCGAAAGCTGTAAAACAGGAGAGTACAGCGAGATACGAAATTACGAAGAGCATTACGAATATAATGACGCCGGACAGGTTACCGGTTTCTTTGCAAAAGGTGAGACGGATTTATTTACGGATGAATGGATTCCCATCAATATCGCAAGTTATACATGTGAATATAATAAAGACGGAAGTAAAAAGAAAGAGGAGCTGTTCCGGCATTCAATGTTGTTTGGTACTTCTATGAGTACGGCAGACTGTCACTATGACGAAACGGGCAGAATCACTTATATTCATTCCTATATCACGCACGGTTCGCTGGACTATTTTTTTATCTATGAGGATGATGGCGCCGTCCCGGCTTACGGGGGTGTGATAGACCATAATCCGGGGATGGACGACGGGGTGCTTTACCGGTATGTGAGGTGACAGTGAGTTATTTGCCGGACCAGAATTTTTGTAAATATTGGTCTGCCTGTATTTCGGATATCCGTAATTCCTGCTGAATTTTGGAAATTTTATTTGTTTTTCACGTTGACAAAACATAAAATATAGTATATTATTCTAACAAGCGTGAGGGAGTAATCAGCACTTCCGTGTGGTACGTCAACATACTGACTGATATAGTCTGGCTTACCTTAATAGATGAGACTCATGCATAGCATTTTGTGATTGCTATGTGTGCGTGCTTTTTTTCAGTACGGCAGGTAGCAATACCTGTTTTTTTGTTTGATTAAAAGGAAAGAAATGATTATTCAGGAGGAAATAATTTATGGATTTAGCGACATTATCGGTACTGGCGGTGGCATTGTCCATGGATGCGTTTGCCGTGTCTGTCTGCAAGGGACTGGCAATGAAAAAGATTACCGTATTCAAATGTCTGATTGTGGGATTGTGGTTCGGCGGATTTCAGGGACTGATGCCGTTTATCGGATTTGTTCTCGGAAGCCGGTTTACGGATTTGATAGAATCGTTTTCCGCGTGGATTGCGTTTATTTTACTGGCGGCAATCGGCGCCAATATGATAAAGGAGGCTTTTTGGGGGAAAGAAGAATGCGAGAATGATTCCCTGAGGGTGAGAGAAATGTTTCTCCTTGCCGTTGCGACCAGTATTGACGCGCTGGCAGTCGGAATTACGTTTGCCTGTGTTCCCGTTACGATATTGACCGCTGCGGGCGTTCTTGTCAATACGCTTACCGGCTGTATCATCATTGCCGCTACAACCTGTATTCTTTCTATGGCGGGGGTCAAAGCAGGAAGTATTTTCGGCATGAAATATAAGAGCAGGGCGGAATTTGCGGGAGGCATTGTTTTAATCGTAATCGGCCTGAAAATTATTCTGGAGCATTTTGGCATACTATAAGCAGTAAAGAGAAACAAAACGCTTCTTGACGGCAGACGGAAAAGATAATAATATAGAGAAATAAATATATGGTAATTTTTAGGAGGAAGTATGATAAAAAATATTCTAAAGGGCATGGTAATCGGCATCGCTAATATTATTCCCGGCGTCAGCGGCGGAACGATGATGGTTGCAATGGGAATTTACGACAAATTAATTCACTGCATCACGCATTTATTTTCCGAGTTTAAAAAGAGCGTGAAGTTTGTTCTGCCAATCGGTATCGGCATGGTGCTTGGAATTGTGTTGTTGTCACAACTGATCGGACTGATGTTTGAACATTTCCCGATACAGACGAATCTTTTGTTTATCGGTCTGATACTGGGCGGTCTTCCTGCCATTTACAGTAAGGTGAAAGGGCAGACAATCCGTCCCGGTCATATTGCGGCGTTTTTGGTATTCTTCTGTCTCGTTGTGGGAATGGCGGCAGTAGGGGAAGTAGATAAAGCGGGAAGCGCTCTGACTTTCAGCGTGCTCAATTGTCTGATTCTGTTTCTGGTCGGCGTGATTGCCGCCGCGACGATGGTTATTCCGGGTGTAAGCGGTTCCATGGTGCTGATGCTTCTGGGATATTACAATTCCATTATCGATACGATTAATCAGGTGGTGGATTCTCTGATTTCTTTTGATATTAACGGGATTGTGCAGGGCGTCCTCCTTCTGATACCGTTTGGTATCGGTGTGGTAATCGGCATTTTTGCGATTGCGAAGCTCGTAGAGATTATTTTTAAGAAGTTTCCGCAGTATGCATACTGGGCGATTATCGGGCTGATTGTGGCTTCGCCGTTTGCGATTGTAATGGTAAATGATTTTTCCGGTATCAATGTAGTTTCCGTTCTGACCGGAATTGTGGCGCTGGTTGTGGGAGTAATGATTGCGCTAAAACTTGGAAAAGAATAGACGTAAATTTAAGGTCTTGACAATTAAAAAAATAGAATTATAATTATTCGTGTACGAACAGTTCGTACACGAATTTTTGTTTTATGAAAAAATGTTTTCGGATGCCTGTTTTAGTTGGACAAAAAATTGTTCAGAAAAGTCGGGTATATTTGTAAAAAACAGACTACAATACAAAGCGGGGTGTTTTATGTATAGCAGGGAAAATCAGATAGGTTTTTATGTGAGAGAATTAGGAAATGCACTGAAGAAACGAAGGGAATCAGATGACAGTTGTTTTGGAGATATGAATCCGACGATGATGCAGCGCTGGGTATTGGGGTATCTTGCGCACCATACAGACCATGACATTTACCAGAAAGAGCTGGAGGATAACTTAAATATCGGCAAGTCAACATTGTCGGAAATTCTGCATACGATGGAAAAGGACGGTCTGGTGGAGCGGGTTTCGTCCGGGAGATGTAAGAAAATCGAGATGACGGAACGGTCTTTGCAGATTGATAAGGCGATAATGCAGCAGATTGAAAGGACGGAAGAGAAACTGCGGGAGGGATTGTCCGAGGAGGAAACGGCAGATTTTATCCGCATTATTAAGAAGATGATAGAAAATGTAAAGGAGGACTGTGAAAAATGATTCGGACAATGATGCGTTATATCAGAGAATTTAAGCGGGCCGCCATAGCTACCCCTGTTTTCATGATTCTGGAGGTTATCATGGAGGTGATTATTCCGCTCATGATGTCTTCAATTGTTGATAAGGGTGTGGAAGCAGGAAATATCGGTCACATTTATAAGATGGGCATTTTTATGTTCATGGCGGCGCTTTTTAGTCTTACGGTAGGGATTCTTGGCGGAAAATACGGCGCCAAGGCGTCTGCCGGTCTTGCAAGAAACCTGCGTCAGGGGATGTATGACAATATCCAGACGTACGCGTTTTCCAATATTGACAAGTATAGCACGGCAGGCCTTGTGACAAGGCTGACGACAGATGTGACCAATGTGCAGAACGCGTTCCAGATGAGCCTGAGAATGGGAACGAGGGCGCCGGCATCGCTGTTGTTTGCAATGTTTATGGCGTTTACGATTGACGCGAGGATTGCGTCCGTTTATCTGGGAGCGGTTTTGTTCCTCGGAACCTGCCTGTTTCTGATTATGAGAAGAACGACCAGATATTTTGATCAGGTGTTTAAGAAATATGATGATTTAAATTCGTCCGTACAGGAAAACGCGTCGTCAATTCGCGTTGTCAAGGCGTTTGTACGTGAGGAATATGAAAAAGGTAAGTTTAAGAGCGCCAGCGAAAATGTATACAAAATGTTCGTCAATGCCGAGAAAATCCTGGTGTTAAACTCACCGTTAATGCAGTTGACCGTGTACAGTTGTATTCTGTTAATCAGCTGGATTGGCGCGAAGTTTATTGTGGCGCAGTCCCTTACAACGGGGCAGCTGATGAATCTGCTTACATATTGCATGAATATTTTAATGAGTTTGATGATGCTGTCCATGATTTTTGTGATGCTTACCATGGGTTCCGCAAGCATGAAACGTATTGCGGAAGTATTAAATGAAAAAGCGGATATTGAAAATCCGCAAAATCCCGTAACACAGGTAAAAGACGGCAGCATTACATTTGAAAATGTGGATTTTGCCTACAATAAGACGGCGGAAAAGCCGGTGCTTTCCAATATTAATCTGTCAATTCGGGCAGGCGAGACCATCGGTATTATCGGCGGAACGGGAAGTGCGAAGACGAGCCTTGTCAACCTAATCAGCCGTCTGTATGACGTGACGGGAGGAGCTGTTTTAGTAGGCGGAAGAGACGTCCGGGAATATGACCTTGAGGTGCTCCGCAACGAAGTATCTGTTGTGCTGCAAAAAAATGTGCTGTTTTCGGGAACGATTCTTGAAAACCTGCGCTGGGGAGATGAAAACGCGTCTGAAAAGGAGTGTATCCGTGCGTGTCAATTAGCCTGTGCCGATGAATTTATACAGAAAATGCCGGAAAAATACAATACATATATTGAGCAGGGCGGCACAAATGTGTCCGGCGGACAAAAGCAGAGACTTTGTATCGCAAGGGCGCTTCTGAAAAAACCGAAAATTCTGATTCTGGATGATTCCACAAGCGCAGTGGATACGGCGACGGATGCCAGAATCAGAAAGGCGTTTGCCGAGGAAATACCGGATACAACCAAACTGATTATCGCGCAGCGAATTTCAAGCGTTAGCGGCGCGGACCGGATTATCGTTATGGACGACGGCGCTGTGTGTGGGTTTGGAACGCATGAAGAACTGCTTGCGAAGAACGAGATTTATCGTGACGTATATGAGTCCCAGACTGCGGGAAGCGGTGATTTTGACGAGAAGGAGGGCGCGTGATATGGCAGGGCAGGTAAAAGAAGTGAAAGTAGGTCCGGGCGCAAGAGTCAGAGGACCAAGACCCAAGATTAAAAATCCCGGAAAATTATTCAAAAGGGTGATGGCGTATATTTTTAAGAATTACAGTATTCATCTGATAGCTGTGATTATCTGCATTTTCGTCAGTGTGCTGGCAAACGTGCAGGGAACGATGTTTACAAAGACGCTGATTGACGGTTATATTACGCCGCTGCTGCTTTGCGACGTGCCGGATTTTACACCGCTGCTTCACGCAATCGGGCGTGTGGCGGTATTTTACGCGATTGGCGCGCTGTCCACGTATACCTACTCAAGAATCATGGTCAATGTGACGCAGGGGACGCTTCGAAATCTGCGAAACGATATGTTTTCCCATATGCAGAAGCTTCCAATTCGCTATTTTGATACTCATGCGCATGGTGATATTATGTCGATTTATACGAATGATATCGACACACTGCGGCAGATGATCAGCCAGAGCATGCCGCAGCTCTTATCCAGCGTGATTACGATTGTCAGCGTGTTTATCAGTATGATTACGTTAAATATTCCGCTGACGTTTGTAACGCTTGCCGTTGTGGTTATCATGTTAAACGCGACGAAATGGGCGGCAGGTCTTTCCGGCAGATTTTTTGTGGCGCAGCAGAAAAATATCGGCGCCGTGAACGGTTATATCGAAGAGATGATGGAGGGGCAGAAGGTTGTAAAGGTTTTCTGTCATGAGGAACGGTCGAAAGAAGCGTTTCGTAAGTTAAACGATGCGCTGTATGAGAGCGCTTACAACGCCAATCAGTTCTCGAATATTTTAGGACCGATTAACGCGCAGCTTGGCAATGTCAGTTACGTTTTATGCGCCATGATAGGAGGCATTCTCGTACTAAACGGCGTGGGGGGCTTTACGGTAGGCGGTCTTGCCAGTTTTCTGATGTTTAACAAGAGTTTTAACATGCCGATTAATCAGGTCAGCATGCAGTTTAACAGTATTGTGATGGCGCTTGCAGGCGCGGAGCGTATTTTTAAACTCCTGGATGAAGAAGAAGAGGCGGACGCAGGTAATGTGACGCTTGTTAATGCGACGCGGGTAAACGGCGAAATTGCGGAGACGGCTGAAAGAACGGGAATGTGGGCATGGAAAAATCCGGGGAAGGACGGAAGAGATTGTTCCTATGTGGAATTAAAGGGCGATGTGACTTTCGATGACGTGGATTTCGGATATGATGAGGAAAAAATCGTTCTGCACAACATTAAAATGTACGCGACGCCGGGGCAGAAAATTGCGTTTGTCGGTTCCACCGGCGCGGGAAAGACAACGATTACCAACCTGATTAACCGCTTTTATGACATTTCCGATGGAAAAATCCGTTATGACGGTATTAACATTAATCATATTAAGAAGGCGGATTTAAGGCGTTCTCTTGGTATGGTTTTGCAGGATACGCATTTATTTACGAATACCGTGATGGAAAATATCCGTTACGGACGTCTTGACGCTACGGACGAGGAAGTGATTGCGGCGGCGAAGCTTGCCAACGCGGACGGATTTATCAGAAGGCTTCCGGACGGTTATCAGACGGTGCTTACCGGCGACGGCGCCAATTTAAGCCAGGGGCAGAGACAGCTTCTTGCGATTGCGCGCGCGGCAATTGCCGACCCTCCGGTATTAATTCTTGACGAGGCGACCAGCTCCATTGACACGCGAACGGAAAAGATTGTGCAAAGCGGCATGGATAAGCTGATGAAGGGCAGAACGACATTTGTCATTGCCCACAGGCTTTCCACGGTTAAGAACAGCGACTGCATCATGGTTTTGGAAAACGGACACATTATTGAGCGCGGAATGCATGACGAGCTGCTTGAGGAAAAAGGCAGATATTATCAGCTTTATACGGGAAATCAGATTGCGGAATAAAAAGGTAAAAGGGGAATTTTTATGGAAAAAAATCGCTTTATTATTGTCGGTTCAGGCTGGAGGTCTTTGTACTATGTGCGGATTGCTAAGGCGCTCCCTCAGTATTTTGAATTATGCGCAATGCTTTGCAGGACAAAGGATAAGGCAGATATGATTAGGACATCTTACAACATCCATGCAACGATTTCAAAGGAGGAGTGTTGTGAGCTGAAACCGGATTTTGTGGTCGTTGCGGTCGATAAGACGTCGATTGCCGAAGTGTCAAAAGAGTGGCTGGGGTATGGATTTACAGTGTTGTGCGAGACGCCTGCGGCGTTGGAATTGAGTATGCTCAAGGAATTATGGGAACTTCATCAAAAAAACGGAGCAAAACTTTCTGTTGCGGAGCAGTATACGAGATATCCCGTTTATGAGGCAATGATTAAGGTGCTGGACAGTGATATCATCGGAGAACCTTACAGCGCGAATGTATCGCTTGCGCACGAATACCACGGCGCAAGCCTGATTCGCGCTTTCCTGCGGGAAAAAATGACACCGTTTCAGATAACGGCAAAAACATACACATTTCCTACGGCGCAGACGCTAAGCCGGTATGAACGGTTTACAGACGGGAAATTAATCGACAGGCAGAGAACGCTGGCAGTATTGGAGTTTGCAGACGGCAAAATGGCATTTTACGATTTCGATTCGGAGCAGTACCGTTCCCCTATTCGCAACAACTATGTGAATATTCGGGGAAGCAGGGGAGAACTGAAAGACGAAACAGTTTATTATCTGAATAAGGATAATATTCCGCAAGCTGCCTCTTTAGAAATATTGCGGCATCATGTTGTAACCCAGTGGGAAAATCCCAATCTCAAAGAAGTAACGGAAATTGATAACATAATTTTTAATGGAAGAAGCATATATGAACCCCGGTTCGGGTCATGCGGGCTTGCCAGTGACGAGACGGCTGTTTGGCGGGTAATGTATGATACGGCGTTATATTCCAGAGGGGAGAAAGCGCTGGAGTATCCGCTTGAATACGCGCTTGAGGACGCGTACACGGCAATTCTTCTCAAAGGGGCGGTTTCAACGGGAAAGACTGTTAAAAGTGAGACGCTGCCGTGGCATGAAAACGCAATACGGAAATAGAATATTTGCATAATTGGAATGATAATAGTATACTAAAATTATCTTATAAAAACGGAGGACAGAAATGGAATTTACGAAATATTCCTGTGAGGAGTTTGTCGATGTTTTATCCACGAAAGCGCCCGTTCCCGGCGGCGGCGGGGCATCCGCTCTGGTGGGAGCGTTAGGATGCGCGCTTGGTAATATGGTGGGCAGCCTTACTGTAGGAAAGAAGAAATATGCCGATGTGGAAGGTGATATGATTGCATTAAAACAAAAGGCGGACGTCTTGCAAAAAGACCTGTTACGTCTGGTCGAGGAGGATGCGAAAGTGTTTGAGCCGCTCTCTAAAGCGTATGGAATGCCGAGGGAAACAGAGGAAGAAAAAGCCGAGAAAGAGCGCGTGATGGCGATTGTGTTAAAGGATGCCTGCTCGGTTCCGATGGAGATTATGAGAAAATGCTGCCAAGCAGTGGAACTGATAGAAGAGTTTGCCCAAAAAGGAAGCGTGATTGCGCTAAGCGACGCCGGTGTAGGCGCAGCGTTTTGTAAGGCGGCGCTTCTTGGCGCGTCGTTAAATGTATTTATCAACACAAAGTCCATGACGGACAGAGAGTATGCCGGACGTCTGAATGAAGAGGCAAAGCGTATGATTGAAGAATATTCTGTCAGGGCGGATACCGTTTTTAACAGTGTAAAGGAACGTCTGCAATAGATATGTTTTTTGAGGGCGAAAGGAGAAAATATGGCAAAGCAGTTATTGGGAAAAGAAGTTACCGCCGCAATCAACGAGAAGATTCGGGCGGATGTGGCAAAACTTACGGAAAAGGGTATTACGCCTGCTCTTGGTATTATCCGTGTGGGAGAGCGTGAAGATGATATGTCTTACGAGAGAGGAGCGGTGAAGCGTTGTGAGACGCTTGGCGTGTCCTGCAAGAAGTTTCTGCTTCCTGCCGATGTAAGTGAAGAGGAACTTTTAAAGGTTATCGACGGGGTAAACCATGATGACGCGGTTCATGGTGTATTGTTGTTCCGTCCGCTTCCAAAGCATCTGAACGAAGAGCGGATTATCAATGCGCTCAACATTGAAAAAGACGTGGACGGAATTACAGACGGTTCCCTTGCAGGTGTTTTTGCCGGGAAACCGCTTGGTTTTCCGCCGTGTACGCCCAAAGCGTGCATGGAAATTCTGGATTACTACGGGATTGACTGTACCGGAAAGAAAGCCGTTGTTGTGGGGCGCAGTCTGGTCGTGGGAAAGCCTGCGGCAATGATGCTGATTAAGAAGAACGCGACCGTTACCGTCTGCCATACAAGAACAACGGATATGCCGTCAGTCGTTAGGGAGGCAGACATCGTCATTGTCGCGGCAGGAAAGGCAAAAGTTGTGGACGGTTCATACCTGAGAGCGGGACAGGTGGTGATTGACGTGGGAATTAACGTAAATGAAGACGGAAAACTCTGCGGCGATGTCAATTATGAGGAGGCAGAAAGAATCGTTGACGCCGTTACGCCTGTGCCGGGCGGCGTGGGAAGCGTGACCACATCGGTGCTTGTCGGGCATGTCGTTGAAGCGGCGATGAGGAAGTATTTGTAAAAGAAGATTTGTAAGTGAAGGATGGACAATCATGATAAATGAACAGTATAAAGCGATGTTAAACGGTAAATCGCAGATTCGGGTGTTATCGGAATATGCAGCAAAGCGCGGTCAGGAAATCGGATATGAAAACGTTTTTGATTACAGTCTCGGCAATCCGTCCGTTTCCGCGCCGAAAGCGTTTACGGATGAAATGATTCGTCTTTTACGGGAAGAAGACCCGATGACGCTTCACGGCTACAGTCCAAGCCTCGGTATTACTTCTGTGCGGGAGGCGGTTGCAGCATCTTTGTCGGAGCGGTTCGGACTTCCCTATACTGCCGAAGATATTTTTATGACGTCCGGCGCGGCGGGTGCCATTGCGCATGCGGTTCGTGCGGTATCAAAGCCGGGAGATGAGATTTTGACGTTTGCGCCGTATTTTCCGGAGTACAATCCATATATTACGGGAGCGGGCGCTGTTTTGAAGGTTGTTCCGGCGGACACAAAGTATTTTCAGATTGATTTTGAACAGTTTACGGCTATGCTCAATGAACATGTGGCGGCGGTTTTAATCAATACGCCGAATAACCCGTCGGGGATTGTGTATTCCACGGAGACGGTGAAGCGCCTCGCGGATATATTAAGAGAAAAATCAGAAGAATACGGTCACGATATCTATATGATTTCTGATGAACCGTACCGGGAGATTGTGTTTGAGGGTGTGGACGCACCGTGTATCTCAAAACTTTATGACAATACGCTGATGTGTTACTCATTTTCAAAGTCCCTTTCTCTTCCGGGAGAGCGTATCGGTTATGTCGCGGTAAATCCGAACTGCCGTGACGCCGCTGTGATTGTGAATATGTGCGGTCAGATTTCGAGAGGAACGGGGCATAACTGTCCGCCGTCCATGATTCAGCTTGCCGTTTCCAAAGTTCTTGACAAAACGTCCGATTTGTCCGTTTATGAGACGAATATGAACCTGATTTATAAAAAACTTGTGGAGCTGGGATTTACGGTGGTAAAACCCGGCGGTACGTTTTATATTTTTCCGAAAGCTCTGGAGGAAGACGCCGCGGCGTTCTGTAATAAGGCGCTTTTATATGATTTGATTCTTGTGCCGAGCGATACGTTCGGGTGTCCGGGTTTTTTCCGCATGGCGTACTGTATCGATACTGAAAAGGTAGTGCGTTCGCTTGCGGCTCTGGAGACATTTGTGAAAGCGGAATACCGTTAATTTGCTTGTATCAAAGGAGGATGAGAGATGAAGATTTGTCCGGTTTGTGAGAAGAAAATAGAAGGAAGGTTTTGTCCCCATTGTTTCCGGTTTGTGACGCCCTGGGATGTGAGCGACCATACATATATCAATAAAAGCCATGACGCAGGACGCGATAAAGACTGTGATTACCACAATCCGAAGACACGGTACAGCCGGCAGGAGTATATGCAGCCGGGATATGAGAAGCGTGTTTACGGAGGCGGTGGCGCAGGAAGCACGAAAAAGCAGACGCAGCCGGCCAGACAGAACCATCCGGCACAGGCGGCAAGACAGACAAGCAAGAGGGGTTCCGGCGTAAATACGCCGGATTCGGTAAAACCTTCAAGAATTGTTCTTATTATTGTGATTGCGGTTCTTGTAATTAATGTGATTCTGGGGATTGTCGCAAATTATTTTGAGAATAATTATGATGATTTATGGAGAAAAGAAAATACGGCATATAGCACCGAAATAACAATACCGGAACCGGTGATAGCATTGGACGATTCAAGGTCTATTAAGGGATATCTTTCGGCAATTTCCTATGTGAAGAAGGAAGAAAGCTATCTGGGAACGTATTATTACTATAATCCGGATGATATTACGGGACTTACGGAATATCACTGTGACAACGGACATTTTGATTTGACGTCTGACGAGTTTTATGACAGATTTGTACAGTTTTATGGCGAAGCACCGTTTATGACAGATGAAGTAAGCTCAGAGGAAAGTAATTATCGGTTGGATTCTACTGTGGGCGAGGATGTCATTTTGCTTGAAACAGTGTATGTGTGGGAATATGAAACATTTGACGTGGAAGTTTATGCGGATACTGCGTCCGGTGAACTGCACGGATATTCTTTTACTGCCGACGAGGCGGACGATGCGTTTTACGAGATGCTTTATCGGTGGTGTGACGGGGAACTTTCGGGAAAATTCGCTTCGGTAGAGGATTTAAAGGAAAAGGTATCGTCAAGCGGAGGGTATCTCAATGAAACTGTGGACGGCATCCGTCTGAAAATATTCCAGATGAGTGATTATGTATCTATGGATATTTTAAAGTAAGGTAATATAATTTGCTGAAATAGTCAGACCAGATTTGGTTTGACTATTTTTTTTTGCTGTGATACAATCGAAAATGCATACGAATTGCAAATTTAAATGATAGGAGTCGTTATGGATAATTCAAGAAGAGACGGTTACCTGACGGTAAGACGTGAACAGATTTTGCGTTTTCTGGCGGCAAATGAGGACCGTGAGGTCGAAGTAAACGAGATAAAAGATTTTATGGAGGCGCAATCGCTGCAGGTGAGTGTTTCTACTATTTACCGGTATCTGAACAGGCTGGCTGTGCGGGGAGTAGTGCTTAAGAGGGTATACGGCAGGAACGGGCAGGCGGCGTTCCAGTATATTGAAGGTAAGAGAGGGTGCTGCAGCCATCTGCATTTAAAATGCAGGAAGTGTGGAAGAATCCTGCACCTGGACTGTGTATATATGCAGGATGTTTTAAAACATATCAAGACGGACCACGGATTTACTGTAGACTGTCCGAATTCTTTTCTGACCGGCCTGTGCAAGGGATGCGCTGAAGAAGAGCAGGCGTGGCTGGATATTTCTTTGGAGGAGTGTAAGCGTTGTGAAGACAAGACAGAGATGGAATAAGAAAATGGTATACAACAGTTTGATTTTGTGTATCATGATTTGTGTGATTTTGACAGTTTCGGCATGTTATGGGGTGAGGCCTCTTGAATCGGAAGAGGATGGAGATAAAGTACAGGTACTTTGTACAACATTTCCTTTGTATGACTGGACAAGACAGATTGTCGGAGAGTCGGATGCCATAACCATATCCCTTCTTTTGGATAACGGTGTGGATATGCACAGTTATCAGGCTTCGGCGGCGGATATTGCGAAGATAACGTCATGCGATATGCTGGTGTATGTAGGCGGGACTTCGGATGCGTGGCTTTCGGATATGCTGAAAAAGAATGGGAATGACAATATGACCGTAGTCAATCTGATGGAGGTTTTAAAGGATACTGTCCGCAAAGAGGAGCTTGTGGAGGGAATGCAGGAAGAACATCATTTGGAAGACGGACACGACGAGGAGTATGACGAGCATATCTGGCTTTCTGTGAAAAATGCCGTAGGGGCCTGCGCGGCGGTAAAAGACGGTTTATGCAGCGTAGACGCGGCAAATGCGGATATTTATGAAGCAAACTGTAGAGGCTACACGGAGCGGTTATCGCAGCTTGACGCGGCATATGCCGGTATGGCAAAAGAAGCCGGTCAAAAGCCGGTGCTTTTTGCAGACAGGTTTCCGTTTCTTTACTTGATGAAAGATTATGGTATCAGATATTACGCGGCATTTCCCGGCTGCAGTTCGGAGACGGCTGCAAGTTTTGAGACGGTTGCTTTTCTTGCGGGAAAGTTAAAAGAGGAACGGCTCGGGTGCGTGCTGACGCTTGAGAATGCTAAGAACGGATTTGCGCTTTCGCTTGCGCAGACGATTATTGAAAATGCCGGCGCAGAGGCGAAGGTATTGTCCATGGATTCTATGCAGTCGGTGACAAGGGCGCAGATTGACGAAGGCATGACGTATTATGATGTTATGGAACAAAATCTTTTGGTATTAAAACAAGCAATGAATGAAAAAGCTGGTGAATAAGTATGGCGTTAATTATGTGTCATGATGTGACGTTAGGTTATGAGGGAAAGATGATTTCCCATAAT
>CAJTZH010000055.1 GCA_910584325.1 uncultured Lachnospiraceae bacterium
ATATAGGATTGTTCCATCATCTGCCCGTCCATATACCCTTGTTCCATTCCTTCCATATAGGACTGCTCCATCATCGTTTCATCCATATAACCCTGTTCTCCCGGCTGCTGCATGGCTGCGCCGAATGTCTCCACATATTGCGGAACATCATCGTCATTATCTATAAACTCAAACGCGTCCTCATCGGAATCTTCATCGTAAACCGAACGGAACTCTCTCCAGTCAAAAACCGCTTCAATTGCGGCAATCGCTACCTCTATCATATCATCGTCCGGTTCCTTTGTCGTCAGTTTCTGCAACAAAAGTCCCGGCGCGCTGATAATACGCATAAAAAGATTGTTAGAACGTCCCGCCAGCTTTAAAATCTCGTAAGAAATACCTGCCACGACCGGAACAAGAAGCAGCCTCATCCCCATCTGCGTTACCGCATTATCACTTTTGATAAACATAAATAAAATAATGCTCACCAGCATGACAAACAGCATAAAACTGGTGCCGCAGCGTTTATGCAGTCTTGAGCTGTTCCTGACATTCTTCACATTCAGTTCCAGACCGTTTTCAATACAGTTAATACACTTATGCTCGGCGCCATGATACATATAAACACGCTTGATATCATTCATCATGGAAATCGCCACGACATAAATTAAAAAAATTGCCAGACGAATCAGTCCTTCAAACAAATTCAGAAGCGTCTTTGATACAATCACGCGGGACAGCATACGGGATAAATAAAACGGCAGCGCCATAAACAGACCCAACGCAAATACAATCGCCACAATAATCGTCAGCGCCATCACAATCGAATCCAATTTATCTTTAAACAGACCTCTTGCCAGCTTATCCGCCGGCGTCGGCGCCTGCTCCTGCGGGTCTTCATAAAAACTCGCCGAATATGTCAGTGTTGACATTCCCATAATAAGGGAATCAATAAAATTGTAAACGCCCCGAATAATCGGCAGTCTCAGTATTTTTATCCTTCTGGACAAATTACTGCATTTTTTCACAATCACTTCAATCTCATTATCCGGTTTGCGGACCGCGATGGAATAACGATTTTTATTTTTCATCATAATTCCTTCTATGACCGCCTGACCGCCTATTCCTGATGGTTTCATAAATCCGACCTCTCCTTGGAATGCGTTAAATCACAAAATTACAGTGCAAATTCCTATTATATAAAATAGGTTGAGATTATAACAATCCCAACCTTGTCTTTCAGAACTTATTTGCTTTCAACGCCATACTTTCTATTGAACTTCTCAATACGTCCACGAGCTGATGCAGCTTTCTGCTGACCGGTGTAGAACGGATGACACTTTGAACAAA
This sequence comes from uncultured Lachnospiraceae bacterium, assembly GCA_910584325.1. GTDB lineage: Bacteria > Bacillota > Clostridia > Lachnospirales > Lachnospiraceae > MGBC120314. The sequence goes on from CAJTZH010000055.1 coordinate 1,330, forward strand.
TTTCAACGTGGATATCCGACTTTGTTGAACCTGTTACAAACTCGTTGCCACAGTTGCAGACAACCTTTGCCTGATAATACTCCGGATGGATTCCTTCTTTCATGACTTTCACCTCACTAAACTAAATGTGTATATAATTGACTACCTCTTAAATCTCATACATCTCTGCGTGCATAACAATCAGCCTGTAATCAATTCCTTTGCCTTTCTATAAACAGCTTGTTAATTGTAACACAGATTTTAGGGCAATGCAATAGTTTTTTTAATTTAGTCTGGTCTTTTTAATATACTGAATGAAGTCCTTATTATTCTTCGTTCTGGCGAACGTATCAATGATTTTGTCGACTGCCTCATCCGGCTTCATTCCGTTCAGATTCCTGCGGATAATCTCCATTGCTTCCATCTCTTCCGGTGTAAGCAGCAGGTCGTCCCTTCTGGTGCTCGACTTCGCAATATCAATCGCAGGGAACACTCTCTTCTCCGACAGTTTCCTGTCAAGAACAAGCTCCATATTGCCCGTGCCCTTAAATTCCTCAAAAACAACGTCGTCCATACGGCTTCCCGTCTCAATCAGCGCCGTCGCAAGAATTGTAAGGCTGCCGCCCTCTCTCATATTACGCGCCGCACCGAAAAACCGCTTCGGCATATGAAGCGCCGTCGGGTCAAGACCGCCGGACAGCGTACGTCCACTCGCCTGCACTGTAACGTTATATGCCCGGGAAAGCCTTGTAATACTGTCCAGAAGAATAATAACATCCCTCTTATGCTCCACGAGCCTTCTTGCACGCTCAACAACCATCTCCGATACTCTCTTATGTCTCTCCGGAAGTTCGTCGAATGTAGAATAAATCACTTCTACATTATCGCCTACAATTGATTCCCTGATATCCGTAACTTCTTCCGGACGCTCGTCAATCAGCAGAATAATCATGTGCATCTCTGGATTGCTTCTGAGCACTGCCGTCGCTATCTGCTTTAACAGCGTAGTCTTACCTGCCTTTGGCTGGGATACAATCATACCACGCTGTCCCTTGCCGATAGGACACATTAAATCCACAATACGCATTGCCGTAGTCGGATTGCCTTTCTCCAGACGAATCCTCTGATTCGGAAAAATCGGCGTAAGTTTCTCAAAATTCGGTCTTGTCTGTAACACCTCAGGGTCATATCCATTTACCGAATCAAGTTCAAGCAGCGCCGCAAACTTCTCGCCCTGGGTCTTCACTCTCTTCTTCCCGACAAGGATGTCGCCCGTCTTCAGTCCGATGCGTTTAATCTGTGCCGGCGAAACATAGACGTCATCTGCACCCGGAAGGAAATTCTCACAGCGGATAAATCCATATCCGTCCGGCATCACCTCTAAGATACCGTCCGCCGGCACCGGGTCAACGACTACATTCTGCTCCAGAATCTCCTGACGCTTCTTATACTTCTCATCTTCGCTCAGTTCCGTGTGTTCCTCTGCCGTATCATGCGGCTCCTCCACTCGTACCGGTTCTTTTACCTCGCTTTTAACTTCCGCTTTATATTCTTTATTATCAGCCTGTCCTTCACTCTCCGTCGCAGCAATAATTGCTTCAATTAAATCACTTTTCTTCATGGTACTGAAATTCTTAATTTTCTTGTCCTTTGCAAAATCTTTTAAGACTGCAAGCGACAATGTCTGTAATTTTTCACGCATAAACTATTCTCCTATACTAATCATCGGGAAAAAATATGTAGAATTACATAATTTTCGACTACACATTCATTATAACCATATATTTTCCTCTTGGCAAGTCATTTTAAAAATATTTTCTAAAAGTTGCCGACTCTCCTCCAATATGGTATGATATTAGTATTTCCTATTTTATATATAGAAAGAAAGGTCGTACCAAAATGACAAACAGCGAAAAAGCTTTAAAACTTCATGAAGAATGGAACGGCAAATTAGAAACCGTTTCCAAATGCGCAATCAAAACGCGCGAAGATTTAGCGCTCGCCTATACACCGGGCGTTGCAGAGCCGTGTAAAGTAATCGCCGAAGATAAAGAGGCGGCATACCGCTATACCATCAAATCAAACACCGTCGCTATCGTATCGGACGGAAGCGCGGTTCTTGGTCTCGGTAATATCGGCGCGCATGCGGCAATGCCCGTTATGGAAGGAAAAGCCGTTTTATTTAAAGAATTCGGCAACGTCAACGCATTTCCTATCTGCCTTGATACGCAGGACACGGAAGAAATCATCAAAACGGTTGTCCACATCGCTCCTGCATTCGGCGGAATTAATCTGGAAGACATCTCTGCTCCGAGATGTTTTGAAATCGAAGAGCGCTTAAAACAATTACTGGATATTCCTGTATTTCACGACGACCAGCACGGCACCGCCATCGTCGTCCTTGCCGGCATTATCAATGCCCTGAAAGTTACGGGAAAGAAAAAAGAAGACTGCAAAGTCGTGGTAAACGGCGCCGGTTCTGCCGGAATCGCTATTACAAGGCTTCTTCTTACATATGGTTTTACGCAGATTACCATGTGTGACAAAGCGGGAATTATCTCTTCCGATACCGAGGACTTAAACTGGATGCAGCAGGAAATGTCCAAAGTAACAAACCTTGAAAACAAAAAGGGCTCCCTTGCGGACGCTCTTAACGGAGCTGATATTTTCGTAGGGGTTTCGGCTCCGAATATTGTGACGCCTGAAATGGTAAAGACCATGAACAACGATTCCATCTTATTTGCCATGGCAAATCCGGTTCCGGAAATTATGCCGGATGCCGCCAAAGCCGCCGGCGCGAGAATTGTCGGCACCGGAAGAAGCGATTTTCCGAATCAGGTCAATAACGTCATCGCGTTTCCGGGCATTTTTAAAGGAGCTTTGGAAGGCCGCGCCACACAGATTACAGAGGAAATGAAGCTGGCTGCCGCCGCCGCCATCGCCGGTCTGATTCCTGACGATGAAGTCAGCGACACCAACATTCTTCCTATGGCATTTGACCCGCGGGTTGCGGATGTTGTCAGCAAGGCAGTAAAGGACCACATAGTAAGATAATGGCGCCTTATTACTCATTGAATCAATATCTTTTGGAAAAATTCCATACAAAAATATACAAAATAGCATTAAACGGAAATATGAGCTGTCCCAACAGGGACGGCTCTATTGGGCATAACGGATGTATTTTCTGCTCGAAAGGCGGCTCCGGCGATTTTGCAGGCGAACCGTCCCTCACCGTAACCGAACAGATTGAAGCGGGAAAGCAAAAGTTGTCCGGTAAATATAAAGGCCGTTCCTATATTGCTTATTTTCAGGCTTATACGAACACTTACGCGCCTGTTTCCTATCTTGAGAAACTATTTGCCGAGGCGCTCGCCCATCCCGATGTCGTCTGCCTTTCCGTCGCCACAAGACCGGATTGTCTTGACCGGGATAAAATCGCGCTGTTATCCCGCCTCAACAAAATAAAACCGGTATGGGTGGAGTTAGGTTTACAGACAATTCACGAATCCAGCGCCGCTTATATCAGAAGAGGGTACGCTTTACCCGTGTTTGAACACGCTATGAATTTGTTAAATGAAGCCGCAATCGAAACAATTGTTCATATGATTATCGGTCTGCCGCATGAATCCGAAGCCATGATATTAGACACGGCAAGGTATATCGGCAGATGCGGCGCCAAAGGCATCAAACTGCAGCTTTTGCATGTCCTTAAAAACACGGACCTGGCGGCAGATTATGAAAACGGCGTTTTTAACGTGCTTTCTTTAGAGGAATACACGCATATCCTGATGGAAATTATCAAACTTCTCCCAGAAGAACTGGTCATTCACCGCCTCACCGGAGACGGCGCAAAAAAACTGCTTATCGCTCCACTATGGAGCGCCGATAAAAAGAATGTACTGAATACGTTGAATAACGCGTTTATTGCAAATAACATTACACAGGGAAGCAATTTTACGCCATAACAATATTACACTCAGAAAGGAATGAACTTACAGATGACAGCCGACGCATCGACTCTTTATAAATTAATGATTTTGTATATGCTGAATAAAGTGAATTTTCCTCTTACCAACACGCAGATTTCCGATTTCATGCTGGTAAAGGAATACACGAACTATTTTGTGCTGCAGGAATCCTTAAATGACCTGCTCGAATTGGAATACATCCAGACGGAGGTTTTCCGCAACACGACCCAGTACAAGATTACCCGTTCCGGTTCTTCCACGGTTTCTCTCCTTGACGACCAGATTTCCGACGCCATCAAAGAGGATATTATGGAGTACCTGCGCCGTAATAAGTATGAATTAAAAAATGAAGTCGGCACCACGTCGAACTACTACAAGAACTCCGCCAAAGATTACTCTGTACACTGTCAGGTAAAAGAGGGCGAGTCCAATCTGATTGAACTGACCTTAAACGTTCCGATAGCGGAACAGGCCGACGTGATGTGCGCTAACTGGAAAAATTGCAGTCAGGAAATTTATGAATTTATTATGAAGAAACTGCTGCAGTGATGTTTCTTCATTACTTTCTCCTGCCAAACATCTCCGCCCCTTCTCTCAGATACTCCGTAACCTTTATATGCTGCGGGCAAGCTCGTTCACACTGTCCGCAGGCGATACAGTCCGCGGCGCTTCCTCTGCCCTCCACAGCCGTTTCGTAGTCAGACAGCGCCTCCGCCATCTGCCCGTTTCCAAGCCTCTTATTCATCGCCTGAAAAATCTCCGGTATCGGAATATTCTTCGGACATCCTTTGGTGCAGTAATGACACGCCGTGCACGGAATTGTTGACGACTTTCCGATAATCCGCTGCGCCTCCTGAATAATTTTCTGCTCTTCCTCGTTAAGCGGCTGGAAGTTTTTCATGTAGGACAGATTATCTTCCATCTGTTCCGTATTGGACATTCCCGACAAAACTGTAATGATGCCGTCTAACGATGCCACAAAACGAATCGCCCACGACGCGTAAGACAGTTCCGGGTGATATTCTTTGAACAGACTTTTTACTGCCTTCGGGGGATTCGCAAGACTTCCGCCTTTGACCGGTTCCATAACCACAATGGATTTTCCGTGTTTTCTTGCCATTTCGTAGTTTGCCCGGGACGCCACCGACGGATTCTCCCAATCGGCATAATTAATCTGAAGCTGTATAAAATCAACTTCCGGATGCTCCGTGAGCAGCTTATCAAGAAGCTGTGGCCCCGCATGAAAAGAAAAGCCAAAATGCTTTATCAGACCTTTCTCCTTCTGCTCTTTGACAAAATCCCATATATGAAACTTATCATACTTTTTATAATTATTTTCCATCAGCGCATGTAACAGATAGTAATCAAAATACCCCGCTCCCGTGCGTTCCAGACTCGTAAAGAACTGCTGCTTTACCGATTTTTCACTTGCGGGAGGCAGAAAAGCGTTTATCTTCGTTGCCAGCGAATAGGATTCCCTCGGGTATCGTTCAACCAACGCCTTTTTTGCCGCCGCTTCCGAACCTAAATATACGTATGCCGTATCAAAATATGTAAACCCCGCGTCCATAAACAAATCAACCATCCGTTTGACCTGCTCGATATCTGTACCCAGACCTTTTTTCGGCAGACGCATCAGACCAAATCCCAGTTTCGGCACATCTTTTCCAAAATACTCTGACATATTCTTACCTCCGTTGTCCCTGCGCAATACACAGTTTTCAATTAATCTCCATCATTTTCCGGTATTACAAAAGAAATACTTTCGGCAATTGCCGTCACATCCTCCTTGGAAACCAACCCGCTTTCTAATTCCACCACAACATACACAAGACTTTCTTTGCTTCGCGATAAAATCCCGTAATTGGTTCTGGTATTTCCACCGTCGTTTGCCGAGTCCGAATAAATGACGTCCGCCGTTGCTGTCTCTATTATATCATCTGACCGCACGATTTCATAGGTATTTCGCACATCAAACTGATAATGATTTCCTAATGCCACCTGATTATAAATCGCCTGCGGGTTATCCTCCTCACCCTCATACAATTCATAAAAATTGCGCCCCATCTTACCTACACAAATTCCGTTCTCATCGAAAATATACGTCGTCGAAAATGTTCCGATAATTTCCTTTACTTCCAGCCCTGCAATATCTCCTGCATCCGGCTCCCTCTGTCCAAGCATCCAGCCCTCAGGGAGCACTAAGCACACTGTAAACGGCTCCAACTGCTGGGTAGGAAGCTGAAGCTGCGGATACCTGACTTCTAATACTTCTGCATTATTCTCCACACGTTCTGTGCCGCTGTCTTTTGTCTCTTTGTCATCAGATGTCAGCATATTTTTCTGATTATCGGCGTCCCCCGCAGGATTACTCATACATCCGATGAACAATACTGCAATTACCAACAATCCCAAAACGGTAACACACATCGGCGGTTTCTTATACCGCAATATATTTTTAATCCGCAGCTTTGTATCCCCTTCCCCGAAGAACAGCGGCGTTCCCACAAAGATTTTTCTGCCCGTGGCAAGAGATAAGAGCGTTTCCGAATAACCAGCCCTCACCGCACTGCTCATCGTTTTTAAGACACTCTCGTCACAAGACATTTCCATGTCGCTCATGCAGAGAAAATATGCCATCCACACCAGAGGATTAAACCAATGTACCGTCAGCAGCGCGTAAAACAAAAATTTTACCAGATAGTCTCTCCGTCTGATATGTATTCTTTCGTGGGCAATGACAAACTTCTGTTCCTCGTCGGAAAGCCCCGACCACAAATAAATCCGCGGATGAAAAATCCCCATCACAAAAGATGTTCCGACGTCGTCTAAAAGCCATACGCGCTCATCACATCGAACCGCGCCAACCAGTCTTTTGTGAAACCTTATAAAAGAAATTACGCTATAACCGGCAATCCCCGCGATACCAAAAATCCACACAACTGCTGCCGCCAAAACCGCCGTCTTTGCTTGTCTGCCATTCTCCCGCTTGTCCCCGTACATCCTTTGTGCGTTATCCTGACTGCCGGACATAGGAGCGTCCTGTTCAGGCACTTCACCGTGCATCATCTCTTCGGAAATATACACTATCCTTCCGTTTTCCACCGACTGCGGATTTGTAAAATGAAGCAGCGAAAACGGCACGGTAAAAGAAAACGGACACAACAGACGGAATATCACAACGCTCCATAGCAGGTAAGAAAAAATTTTCGGCAATTTTCTGATAAAGAAACGCGCCAGAAGCACAAATAAAATTACAACCGAAGCCGCGATACTCATATTTAAAACGTTAAGAAACAATACAGAAATAATATTTGTCATGAGTCTTTCCTCCTGCTTTCATCAATTAACTGCATCAATTCATTGATATCTTTTTCCGACAGTTTATTGCGCATCGTAAATGCCGCAAGAAAACGGGGCAGCGAGCCGGAAAATTTCTCCTCAACAAACTTCTCGCTCTGTAAGGCGTCAAATTCTTCTCTTGACATTGATGAAGTCACCACGCCGTCCTCGTTTTGAAAAATATTTCTCTGACACAGACGTCTCAGCATCGTATACGTTGTTGATTTCTTCCAGCCAAACTGTGCTTCGCACAGCTTAACAAGCTCGCCGGACGAAACCGGCTCATGCTCCCAGATTAACTGTGCGAAACGCATTTCCATTATTCCTAACTTATATTCTTCCATAGCGCCCTCCCTTTAAAAACCGCATTTCAAACGTGTAAAGCAAAAACGGTCTAACAGCATTAAACCTTTGCTTCTTTTAGTCTAATACCGTTAAACCATTTTGTCAATTCATCATTTGTATAAAATTTTAGTTTTTAAACACAACCGTAAACCGTGTTCCGATTTCCGGTCTCGACAGCACCTCAAAATACCCGTTATGTTTATCAATAATCCATTTCGCGATGGATAATCCCAGTCCCGTTCCTCCCGTCTGACGGTTTCTCGCCTCGTCGGAGCGGTAAAACCGTTCAAACACATGGGATACTTCGTTTTCGTTCATACCGATACCGTGGTCCTGAATGGAAAAATAGGGATGCAGTTCCCCGTTAATGCCGGACTTTAATTTAATACTTTCTCCAGCTTCCGTATATTTGGCGGCATTATCCACGAGAATACGGACTGACTGCTTTATCATCGCTTCATCCCCTGTCATCACAACGTCTCCCACGTCCTCCGTCAGTTCGTAGAAATGCCTTTCGTCTATCATCTTGGATTCTTCATAAACTTCATGGATAATACTTTTCAAAGAAATCCGCTTCATATCCAGATGATTTCTTCCCGCGTCACCGCGCGCAAGGAATAAAAGCTGCTCCACCAGAACTTTCATGTGCTCCGACTCATGTTTAATTGCCTCTATGGATTCTTCCAGAACCTTTTCATCCGATTTTCCCCAGCGGTCCAACATATTCGCATACCCCTGAATGACCGCAATCGGTGTCCGCAGCTCATGAGACGCGTCCGAAACGAAACGGGACTGCTGACGGTAAGAATCCCTCATACGGGACAGCAGATTATTGATGGCGATTTCCACGCCTTCTAAGTCTTTATTGCCTGTATGAACCGTGGCTTCCTGCGCCTCCGGATTCAGATTTTCAATGGCACTCTCCAGATTGATATACTTGCTCTCGTCAAACGCTATTCTGCTTAATTCCTCAGCGCGCCTTGCCACGTCGTCAAGAGGCTTTAACTTACGTCGGATTCCGATAACGCCAAAAATGAGCATCCACAAGATATCAAAGAGCTGCAAGCTCAAAACGACAATTGTCGCATATCCTATAATAACAGCTTCCTCGGCATAATCGACCGCTGCCAGATGATATTTTTCCGAAATATAATACCAACCGGCACACAAAAGTGAAATAACGATTGCGTCCCAGCAAAGATAATTAAAAAAACGTTTGAATGTCCATGACAGATTTAATTTTCTGGCAATAGACGATGTATTTTTATTCATAAATTCATTCCCTTATTACATACCCAACGCACCGAACTGTCTGTATCATTTTGATACCGTACTTATCATCAATTTTAGAACGCAGATAACGGACATAAACGTCAATCACATTTGTCTCGCCCACATAATCATATCCGCATACTTTATGAAGAAGCGTGTCTCTGGACAAAACAATATTTTTATTTTCAAGCAGTTCCCGAAGAAGTTCAAATTCACGGAACGTCAGCGAAACCGGTTCTTTATCATAAATCACGGTTCTCTTCACGACATCGACAGAAAGTTTTTCATATGTAAGCACGCCTGCCAAATCCGGCATGGCATCCTTCTCGACATTTGCCGCGCTGCCATGCTTTTTTAGGGCAACACGGATTCTTGCCAGCAATTCTTCAATGGCAAACGGTTTCGTAATATAATCGTCGGCTCCCGCGTCAAGACCGGACACTTTATCCATGACGGCGTCTCTTGCCGTCAACATGATAACCGGCATTTCGGATGATTTGCGCAGCCTCCTTAAAACCTCCAGCCCGTTTAATTCAGGGAGCATCACATCCAGTACCATCAAATCAAACTGATTACTCTCTGCCAGCGAAAGGCCTTCTCTTCCGCTGACAGTTTTCGTCACTTCATATCCTTCGTGAACCAGCTCCAGTTCAATAAACCTCGCTATTTTCTCTTCATCTTCAACTACTAATATTTTCATATTATTCGTTATCCTTTTTTTCAAAATCTCTTTTAATATTTTCTGCCGCTTCCGACGCCTTATCCATCACATTGTTTAAGTCGATGCCGTTGGCAACAGGACCGGAAAAAGAATACTTAAATCCTAAGAACAGTCCCACAACAAGAAGCGGAACAACCACCCAGAATGCGAAAACGATAATAATTACAAGAATTGTAACCGGCATGGTAACAATCTGTCTCCCTTCCTTTTCAATCGTAAAGAAATTCTCGTTTCCCTTTTTAATCATTGTACCGCACCAGCTAAAGAACCGGTTCAGCACATCGGAAAATGTCGACTTCTGTGAATGTGCCTGTGTGGCCTGTTCAAAATGTTCCGTCTGCTCGTATTTTGTGGAATATGTTGCCGCAGGCTCCTTAATCTTATCCAGTTTTTCCAGATATACAATCGCGTCCAGCATATCCCATTCGCATGCTGTAAGCGCCGCTTTGGCATCCTCATATGATACGCCTGTTTTCTCTTTTAACTTTTCTACCATTTCTAAATGTTCCATAATTTTTTCCTCCATTATTTGTTTTATTGAGGATATCTTACTACTTCTATATTAATCTATAAGGCAGGAAAGATTAAAATTATATTAAAACTCAATTATCAGTCTTTATTTTTTCCAGTATGTTGTCTACAATAATGCCTGCCACTTCATCCTTCGACATAATTTCAAGTTCTTTTGTCTCCTGCTCCGTTAATATCGTTACAATATTTGTATCTGTTCCAAATCCTGCGCCCTTCGCTTTCAAATTATTGGCGACAATCATATCGAGATTCTTCTTTCGCAGTTTCTCTCGTGAATTTTCCAGCATATTCTCTGTCTCCATGGAAAATCCGCACAAAAACTGCTTATCTTTCCGTTCCCCGAGCGTCTTTAATATATCTGCTGTTTTCTCTAATTCTATCACCAGTTCCCCGGCCTTCTTCTTCACTTTCTCATCCGCAGGATTTTTCGGCCGGTAATCCGCGACTGCCGCAGCCTTAATCACAATATCCTGTTCGTCAAAGCAATCCATGACCGCCTCATACATATCCCCGGCAGAAATCACCGGAATAACACGGACAAACATCGGCGGTTCAAGGCTAGTTTTACCGGTAACAAGCGTTACATTCGCACCACGCAGCATACAGTTTCTCGCGAGCGCATATCCCATTTTACCGGAAGAATGATTGCTGATAAAGCGTACCGGGTCGATTTTTTCCCTTGTTGCTCCGGCAGTTACCAGCACGTTCATTCCCTCCATATCCTTCTCGCACGCGCATTCTCTTAAAATGTATTGTAACAGTTCGTTCTCTGACGGCATTTTCCCTACGCCCACATCACCGCAGGCAAGAAATCCCGTCGCCGGAGTAATAACCTCATAGCCAAACCGTCTTAACTTCTCCAGATTATCCTGAACAATCGGATTCCGGTACATCTGCGTATTCATTGCCGGCGCGATTATCTTCTTACACCCGCACGCCATCACCGTTGTCGTCAGCATATCGTCTGCGATTCCGTTGGCAATTTTTCCGATTACATTTGCCGATGCCGGAGCAATCATCACAACATCCGCCTGCTTCGCCAGCGCAACATGCTCCACATTATACTGAAAATTACGGTCGAATGTATCGACAAGACATTTATTTCCCGTCAGTGTTTCAAAGGTAATCGGATTAATAAAATTCGTCGCATTCTTCGTCATTAACACGGTAATATTAGCGTCCAGTTTCTTCAGCATACTGGCAAGTCCCGCAATCTTATACGCCGCAATACTTCCGGTTACGGCAAGTACAATATTTTTACCACAAAGCATTGACATCACCTCTTTCATCTACTCATCATGATTCTTGTCATAAATTAATTTCAAACCTTTTAACAGCAAATCATCTTCTACAATAATTTCATGTTTGCAAAGCGGTATCACAACCTTGGCAAGACCGCCCGTCGCAACGACCGTTGTCTGATACCCCAGTTCCTCTTCTATTCTGTCAATCATGCCGTCGATGGAACATGCAGTTCCCAGAAGAAGTCCGCTCTTCATACAGTCGATTGTATTTTTCCCCACTGCCTTCTTTGGAGCTTCAAGACTGACACGGTAAAGCTGCGCCGCATTGGACGCAAGCGCCTCCATCGATAATCTCACGCCCGGCATAATCGCACCGCCCACGTAATTGCCGTCCTTATCAACAACAGAAAGCGTTGTTGCCGTTCCCATATCAATCACAATCAGCGGTGCGCCGTATTCCCTGATTCCTGCAACCGCATCCACAATTAAGTCGCTGCCCACTGTTTTGGGATTATCCATCTTAATATTCAGTCCTGTTTTCAGTCCCGGTCCGACTACCTGCGGCTGCTTACCCGTAATCTTCTCCACAGCCTCGCAGAGTACCGTTAAAAGAGGCGGGACAACTGATGAAATAATCGCTCCCTCAAGCTGTTCTATATCAATGGCATACAGCTCTAAAACCGTTTTAAAACCCATCGCATATTCCAACGCCGTCTTTCTCTTATCCGTTGAAAGCCGTTCCACAAAATATGTTTTTTCGTCATCAATACAACCGATGACAATGTTGGAATTTCCCATGTCAATTGCAAGAATCATACCTCATTCCTCCAAATCTTTCTATTTTTCCGTCTGCGCTCCGATTGGACTGATTTTCATCAGGACCAGACCCACCGCGTAGACAATCACCGCACCGACAATCGCTTCAATAACGCCGTTGAAACTGATAATTCCGCTGATGACGCCGAGTACCGCTCCTGCTTCTATGGAAAGCGCGGCTGCATACGCGTCCTTATACAGTACAAAAATTCCTCCCATAACAAGAAGCGTGTTGACCAATGCACCGGAAATCGCCGCATAGACAAACGGTATCATCTGCGCGTTTTTCCTGATAAACGCTAATTCTATAAATACAAAAACTGCCACGGAAACGGCAACTGCAGCCACAATTCTGATGCCAGCCCCCATTGACGCTATTTTCCCTAAAAATGCGTAAATACCCACATAAAAGAACAGGCATATCATACCGTTTAACACAGTGCCCCAAACGGTTCTCTTTTCTGATTCCAGCGCTTTTCTTACAAGAATATATACGAAATAAGGCACAACGCCTACTAATACTCTTGGAACAAAGCAAATAAATATACTCTTAAAAACCCCCGCGGTTCCCGCAACATCCATTGCCAGTACCGGCGAAAATACAAATGCTGACAACGTCGCCGGCATAAACGTATTCTTGATAAAACTTGTGAAACCAAATACGAAACCAAGAAACGCGCCTTTCTTCGGTCCGCAGAATAAAGAACCCAGTATCACCGGGATGTGAATAATGGTTGCGTTAATTACAACCAACGGTATGTAACCCAGCGGCGTAAATGCCATAATGACAATAATTGCCACAAAGAGTGCGCAAAGCACCATTCCAAACATCTTTTTGTCTGTATTCATTGTTATCCTCCTTGTTGTCGCTCCGCCATATTTTTCCGTGCCAGGACTTACACGAAAATTTCGGATGCAATACAAGATTATTATATACAAAAACAGACAAATTTACAACCGTTCCCTAGAAGCCAAGAAACGAAATATATAAGTCTATTATTTTTTCACCGGCAAAGACCGCGATTGCCAGGCCAAGACACAAAAACGGTCCGAACGCAACCTGTGCTTTCATTCCTTTTAATTTCTTAATCAGTAAATAACCTGCGTATACCCCTCCTATCATAATGCCGATAAAAAATCCCGCTACGGTTATTTTCCATCCAAGCAAAAAACCTGCCGCAAACATGAGTTTCACATCGCCCCCGCCAAATCCTCCGAACAGCGCGAGAACGCATAACGGCACACTGATTGCAAACATACCGATGAACCTGTCCGCAATACTGATACCGCCGACTGTCCAGATTGACGCGATGCCGGTTAAAAAAATACAGACATTTAATACGGGCGGTATCTCCATCGTGTCAATATCGATAAACGTAATTACCGTCATAACCGCAAAAAATAAAAACATCGTTGCCGCATGAAGCCCAATCCCGAACTGTCGGTTTAAAAGAACTGCCGTTACACCGCCCAGCAGTTCAATAAAAACATTTCTAGCCGGAATTTTTTCATTGCAATACCTGCATTTTCCTCTTAAAAAACACCATGACAGTATCGGTATCCTGTCTTTCATATGTAAATCATGCCCACATGTTGAGCATACACAGCCTTTACCTATCACTGCTTTTTTCTCCGGCAGTCTATAGATTACCGTATTTAAAAACGAATATATTACAGCGCCGGTTATAAACGACGCTATTCCGACAAGTATATCCATTATTTTATAATATCCTCCCATAAAAAAACTGCAGCATAATCGTTTATGTAATTATGCTGCAGCTTTTTATTCGCCTTAATTACTATTTTGCCAGCTTTAACATTTTCTCCATATCAGAAATCAGTTCCTTAGAATAGTTCTGCGCATCGTTATAAACCTGCTCGGCTCTAAAGAAATCTTCATTCTGGATTGCATAAATCACATCGGAACCAAATCGATGAAATTTTTTATGCTTCGCTCCCAAATCATTCCAAATCGGCAGTATTTCCGGTATATCCGGCGTCATCGCATAATAAAAATGACCGAATCCGCACTTTGTATCGTCAAGCTGCAAAGGCAGTATCATACGCTCTCTGACCATCCTTCCCAGATTCTTAAGCCATGTATGATGCGCAGAAATTGCATTGCTGACATACTTCGCAAACTCCTCTTTTTTCAGGTGGAAAAACGCATCTTCTGTCATGCTGCCCATCTGTTTTACGGTATCATCCAATGTCTTTTCTATATCGACTACGGGTTCTACAGCCTTTATCAAATCCTTGCTTACAGTATTCATAAACTCTGTACTGTCTCTAAGCTGATTCTCCATCTCTGTCATGGAACTGCTGATTTCCTCACTGACAGCCGCTATAGAACTAATCGTCTCATTTACTTTTGAAACATGTTCCTGATTTTCGTTATTTAATTCCCAGACATTTTCGATTTTCTCGGTCATATTGCCAAGAATATTAATCGTGTCTTTCGCGCTTCCTACACTCTTCTGTGATGCATTCCTGATGTTATCAACAAAATCTCCCATATTCTGCACCAGTGTCTGTGTCTGTTCCGCCAAGCCCCGGATTTCAGCAGCTACAACGGCAAAGCCTTTTCCCGCTTCCCCCGCTCTTGCAGCCTCTATAGAAGCATTCAGAGACAGAAGACTCGTCTGAAGCGATATGTTTTCTATCCCCTCAATTACATCGTTTAAGCGCTTAATCACCTCAAGCAGCTCATCCATATCATTCTGCATATTACGCGACATATTGATTGTTTCTTCTGAAAGTTCCCTGATTGTCGTCAGCTCATTCTGAGCCGACTCTATCTTTCTGTAAACATTCTCCGTTTCGGAAGAAACCTCCACAATATTATGCGTCATCTCTTCATGCTGGTTATTCGACCGTCCCTCTGCGCTCCACCCATTTGAAGAACTGCCAAATATAGCTTCCGTTGCCTTTGCGACTTTACGGGATATATCTACAATCTTATCATTCTGGTACTGCATCGTTAAATCCAGAGAGCTAATCTGCATAACTGCCTTAATATTTTTATCAAAAATCTCCGCAAACTGTCTTCTTCCATCCGACAATCTCTTGTACATCTTATTCAATTCCGGTTCTTTAGAATAATCCGCATCTTTTAATTCAGAAATTGCTTTCATCAAAACTGTTTTGTTGCTTCTAAATGTCATGTTAATCTCCTTTTCTCCTGCAAATTGTGAATTAGCATGGCTAAATTATTTTTAATATGTATATATGTTCATAATAAAAGATTTTGCCTTTTTTTGCAACAACTTATTTCCTTGATTTTGATATCAAAATTAAAAATTTTGGATTAAAAAGAAAGCCCCTGATTTTTCAGAGGCTTTATCAAATATTTACTAATTTTTATTACAATTACAGCCCGGTTTATCGAAAGCCGGATTAAATGCATAGAAATTCTTGCTGTTCAAATTATCCTGAACAATCCGAAGTCCTTCACCGAATCTCTGGAAATGAATGATTTCACGCTGTCGAAGGAAACGAAGCGGGTCTGCAACTTCCTGGTCCTTTACAAGACGAAGCAGATTTTCATACGTACTTCTGGCTTTCTGCTCTGCTGCCATATCTTCAAAAAGGTCGGTAATCGGGTCTCCCTTAGACTGATATTCGCATGCATTCTGCGGAATCCCGCCTGCTGCCTGCGGCCAGAGACCTGTTGTATGGTCAACATAATACGCATCGAATCCGGAAGCTTTAATCTCATCCGGCGTGAGATTTTTAGTCAGCTGGTAAATGATAGAGCAGACCATTTCCATATGCGCTAATTCATTAGTACATTGTTGTTGGAAGTTATTTGATAACCAAAAAAGGTAGTATATTCATATACTACCTAAACTCACTAAATTCCAAACATATGTAAGATAAGAGCCACCAAAGCTGAACCTATCGCTCCAATAACGCCGCCTGCAATCCAATCCTTATGACGTTGTGTTCCATCCGCCTTCTTTACTTTTCCCTTGACTTCTTCTAATACATTCTGCTTATTAAGAATTTCAACATATATTTCCTTCAATTTTAAAACATCATCTGAATATTCCTTAAACCGTTCAACTGTATCCACTGAACGTCCGCCTTTTTGATTACGATATGTCGCTATGCGCAACGATATATCTTCAATAATCTGACGTTTTTCGGAATAATAATCAGGAACAGCCGCCGTAATTACATCAACATCGTAGGTTTCTATAATATCTATAATTTTATTCCTATAATTGATGCTTAACATATCGCATATATCATAAAAAGCACGATTTAAATGAGAATTGAGTTTTTCCTTTTGCTTATAATACTCTTCCTCGTCCTCATCCACATATAATGCTGTCTGCATTTTCATTACATGGTCTAACGCTGCCCGAAACTCATTTAGTGGTTGCAAATTTGTTTTAAGTTGAGGGTCTGTTTCCTCACATTCAATATAAACCCTTTTTATCTCACCATATTTTTCTAATATATCAAGCCAATCTTTATCTAAGTTCATAATTAGTCTCCCGACCTCATTCATTAGCATTTTTATTTAAGGTAATTTTCTTGCGAGTGATTTTTCAATATATTCCTCAGTCTCTTTATCTGTCCGATACATACCATTATTAATACGAACTCCACCAGTAAATATCCTTGATGCGTTTTCATCCCGTGTTTCATCAGTAATTGGCGCTAATCCACCAAAATCCTGATAAATATATTTCTTTTTTATGTTTGTTTTTAAATCCTCATATTTATTAATTCTCTCCATCGTTTTGCCTCTCTAACGTAAAATTCGATTGCACCATTGGTAGTTCGTCGTATAATTATAGTATGTAAAAAATCAGATATTATATACCTTTCGTTTTGTTAATCATATATTTTTTTAATTAATTTGTCAACGATTTTATTCACTATTCAAAAAAGGGCATCCCGGAGCCTCTATCGCTCCGGCAATGCCCTTTTTATCACTCCGCTATCTGTTCACCTTCTTATTATCTGTCCTCCCAAGAAGATAATCAATGCTTACATTATGAAAATCTGCCATATCAATCAGTACATCCAGCGGTATGTTTCTTGTACCGCTTTCATAATGCGCATAGGTACGTCGGGAAAGTTTTAAAAACTCCCCTATTTCCTTCTGTGTAAGGTACAAATCTTCCCTTAAGTCACGTATTCTGGTAAAACTCATGGTATTCACCTCCCCCTGCATTAAATTCAAACATCAAATTACGAAATATCTAATTAAATGTCCGTAAATTCATTATGCAGAAGAAGGTGACTAAACAAAATTCCTTTTATGAAAAATAAACCATATTTTTCTCTGCGGACTTATACTCTCCTTAACTGTCCTGTTTTCAGCAGATTCAGCATATTTATGTTCTGGTCATACGTCCCACAGTATCCGCTAATGCCGTTTGCCTGTGCTATCTTCTTCCTGAATGCAAAAGAAGAGTCTATCCCCAGCGTATCCAA
>CAJTZH010000056.1 GCA_910584325.1 uncultured Lachnospiraceae bacterium
ATACACATTACCACAGTTCCAGTGAATCTAGGAAAAGTTTTAGAAACAACACATTCCTATTGATAGGGGAGGATGGAAAAGTTATTAATTTACAAAAATTCCAATGAATCTTTTGCATCCACCCACATCTGCATATTTCCCTCAAGATATAATCTTGCGTATTCAAGCGGTTCATCTATTGCCAGAGCATTTAAGGCACATTCAGAGCAGGGAGTGGTTTTCAATCCTTCTTCTGCTTTATTGCAGTCTATCCGCAAGAAATAACCTGCATAGGTGTATACGTCAATACTGTTATGGTGGATATTGTATGTTGCGTAAATCACATTCATATTATCTGTCCTCTTTTCATTGTTTTTTTGAAAGCATTTCAATCAGTTCACAATTCCTATATGTTTTGTGTTATAATGTTTTATGTGATTTTGTTTCCCTTAAAAATCATCAAATCACAATCACAATTTGGGGATTAGATAAATTACAACGGACAATGTGAAACAGAGGTATATATTATGAATGCGATTTTAGATGAAATTAAAAGTATTATGGAACAGAACAAGGAACAGCATTTGCCACAGGTAAAATCCAGCGACTTGGAAGAAAACGGGGCGGTCTATTTTATGAATAGCAAGGATGGAACCGAATTTGAATGGTACGTCAATGATAAGCTGCCGCCTTTTATGATGTTTTATGATGATGATGCCAAAATGGGAGCTGTAAAGCTCCTGCTTTATCGAGATGGAGCGGTGCAGGTGTTTGTTTATGACAATGCTGGAAAGAATATGTGCAAAGAAGTGCGCACTCGTATTGAGTGCGGAGAGGAAGAATTATTGGATTTGGCGGTGCTTTTGAGGCATCAGGCAGAGGACAGCAGCAAGTGGAACGCAAATATTGAAAGTCTCTGCACCGATATACTTGTCAGCGATGAAATGAGGAATAGTTTTTTGAATCATGAAAGTCGGTATGATGAAATCAAAAAAGTACATGCACTCATGAATCAAGGTGCACTTGTTTCCAGGAGAATTGTAGAGGAAGGCTGGAAAGTCGGTTTTATGTACAGATGTAAGCCAAACAATCCGGCAGACAGCGGATGGATATTTTTGGCAGGAAATGAAGACGAACACTATAATTCGGATGCGAAAAACATTGTGTTGATGCCGCTCGGCAAAGTGTGTCATGAACTGGACAGGGATGTTTATAAATATTTGACTGCCCCAGTAGGAACTGAGTTTATTCGTATATCGGAAACAGCGTTTGAAGTTGATATGAAAAATAAAGCCATTTTCCTTACGAAAAGATAAGTGTGGCAAAAGCAAATCCCCCCTATCACCAAATTCCCAGGATAAAATTCGCCCTGTCCCGCCAGACTATTCAGTAGAATAATATTTGGGAGGCGTGACAATATGATAGAGCAGGATACAATCAAACTTCTCAGGGAGTGCGATGCGGGTATCAAGATGGGTGTTTCGTCCATTGACGAGGTTTTGGAGTATGTTTCCGACGAAAAATTTAAGAAGTGTCTTGAAACATGCAAAGAAAAGCATGAAAAACTACAGTCAGATATACAGGAGCTTTTGGACAAATACCATGACGAAGGCAAGGAGCCGAACGTGATGGCAAAAAGCATGTCGTGGATGAAAACAAATGTGAAGCTCGTGTTAAACGAATCAGACAAAACAATAGCGGATTTGATTACGGACGGGTGCAACATGGGCGTGAAATCGCTGCATAAGTATCTGAACCAGTACAAGGCGGACGAGAGTTCCAAGGACATCACGAAGCGGTTGATTAATCTGGAAGAGAAACTTGCGTTGGATATACGGGAATATTTATAAAAGAAATTTACGGTCAAATGCCGTTATGTTCGCAGGGCATTTGACCGGACTGAAACGATTTTCGGATATCGCGTTTACCGCTTTGGTCAGTGTTCGAGTTTTGACGGGTCAAGAAGAAAATCATATATATTTATGATAAAAATCCCGTGTTCGTCGTAGTGAGGCGGGATAATGTCTTTTGTCACCACTATTTTTTTAAATGAATCGCCGATTTTTCTAAAAGGTTCTGTTTCCTGTTCGTGTTTTTGGGCGTTGGGCATGGAATATGCCGACTGGATATAATATCGGTTTGAACCGGCATTGCAGACAAAATCGACTTCAAGCTGTTTTCGGACGGACTTGCCGTCTGAATCTTTTTGCGTGATTGTTACAACACCTACATCCACGTTGTAACCTCTCATGCGCAGTTCGTTATAGAGTACATTTTCCATCATATGTGTCTGTTCATATTGCCGGAAATTGATGCGGGAATTGCGCAGACCTAAATCTGAAAAATAGTATTTCTTAGGAGTCTCAATATACGCTTTTCCACGTATGTCATACCGCTGCGCGGCTTCCATTAAAAAAGAATCTTCAAAATAATCCAGATATTTTTTAATTTTATGGCGTTTCAAAATGTCGCGGATATAAATTTCATGAAACAGATTGTTTAAAACAGCGGCTTTGTCTGCTTCGTCGTCTTTGAGAACAATCATCGGAATTCCGCCGTACAGCATATATTGTGAGAGACCTTCATATTTGTCACCCGGATAAACAGACATAAACTCGGAGAAGCTTAAAGGATACATATGAATTTCATCGCCTCTGCCGGCAAATTCTGTTATAATATCGCTGGAGAGAAATTTCGCGTTGCTTCCGGTAACATATACGTCCATGTTTTCCTTGCGCAGATAGCCATTCAGGACTGTTTCAAAACAATCCAACATCTGTACTTCGTCAAGAAGATAATACATATTAGAGTCGGTTATTATTGAACGGACATACGCCATGAATTTTTCAGGATTAGCTTTTCTGCTCTTTTTTTCAAGTTCAATCAGATTTTCTCCAATCAGATATAAATCGTCCGCAGAATCAAAGGCAAAGCGGATAATATGGTCTTTTGGCACACCGTTTTCCAAAAGATGACGGTAAAAAATCGTATTCAGAAGATAAGATTTACCACACCTTCTAAGTCCGGTGATTACTTTAACCAATCCGTTGCTTTTACGTGTTATCAATTTGTCAAGGTAAAAATTACGTTGAATTTCCATATTTCAAATTCCTTATAAGAGATTTTTGCATTTATACACATATTTCTATCATAAAAATCCCACCGATTTTTCCCCTCCCCATATTTAAAAACCACCTCAAATATGATACAATATCCTAAATTTACACCATAACCGAAACAACAAATGGAGCAATCATGAAACAAATATTTCTAATCGAGGACGATTTAAGCCTCATTAACGGACTGACTTTTGCCATTCAAAAAGGGGGATACGGGCTGACGGTAGCGAGGACGAGCACGCAGGCAGAGCTGCTGTGGAAGGACGGCAGGTTTGATTTGGTGATACTGGACGTGGCGCTTCCCGACGGTTCCGGTTTTGATATCTGTAAAAAAATCCGGGCGGCATCTACGGTGCCGGTTTTGTTCCTGACTGCCGCGGACGAGGAGACGGATATCGTGATGGGACTGGACATCGGCGCGGACGACTATATGACGAAGCCGTTTAAGCTGGCGGTCTTGATGTCAAAAATCAACGCCCTGCTGCGGCGGAGCGGCAATTTTAACGACGGAGGGGAAGAGACTGAATATCATTCGGGAGGCATCCGTGTGCTGCTTTTAAAGGGCGAGGTCTACAGGGACGGAAAACGTCTGGATGTAACGGCGGGCGAATATAAACTGTTGTGTCTGTTGATGGAAAATCCGGACAGAGTGCTTTCGCCGGAGCAGATTTTAAGCAGGCTGTGGGACTGCGACGAGAAATATATCAACAACAACACACTGACCGTTTACATCCGCAGACTGCGCACGAAAATTGAGGACAACCCCGATAAACCGGAACGGATTGTGACCGTGCGGGGCATGGGCTATAAATGGAGTACAGAAAAGCGAGGTGTGTGATGAAGGTATTGGTAAACGGGAAAACGAGAAGATTTTTTTGCGGAGCATGCGCCTTAGTGATTGTCTCCGCTTTCTTTTGCGCTGCGGCAGTGTGGGCAAAGCCGGAACATGCCGTACTGAGTGCTTTTCTTTGCCCGCTTTTATGCGGATGCGTTACGGTATTGTTGTATTATGATTATCTGCGGCAGCAGGAGCAGGTGATAGAGGACGCAAAAAAGCAGATAACAGATTTTATCGCGGGAAATGAAAACGCGCGGATTGCGTGCAATGAAGAGGGAGAGCTGTACAGGCTGTTTCATGAAGTCAATTCCCTTGCTGCTATTTTAAATGCCCGTGCGGAAAATGAGCAGAGAATGAAGGAATTTTTAAAACAGATGATATCGGATATTTCGCACCAGTTAAAGACGCCGCTTGCGGCATTAAACATTTATAACGGCATTTTGAAAGAAGAAGGAGAACATATGCCGACGGTTCAGGAATTTAGCGAGCGCTCGGAGCAGGAGCTTGACAGAATCGACACCCTTGTACAGAATCTTTTAAAAATTACAAAACTGGATGCCGGCACAATCGTAATCAACAAAAAAGACGAGAACGTATCGGAGATGATGGAAACGGTGAGAAAACATTTTCTATACCGTGCAGGACAGGAAGGAAAGGAACTTCGCCTTGTGGGAGAGGAGAACGTGGTGTTATTCTGCGATGCATGCTGGATAGTAGAAGCGTTTGACAATCTTGTCAAAAACGCGCTGGACCATATGAAAGAAGGCGGTATGGTTACGCTGGAGTGGAGACAGTCCGCGGCGATGGTTCAGATTTGCGTAAAGGATAACGGGAGCGGTATCCACCCCGAGGATTTATACCATATCTTTAAGCGGTTTTACCGGAGCAGGTTTTCAAAAGATACGCAGGGGATTGGCCTTGGTCTGCCGCTTGCGAAAGCAGTGATTGAAGCGCATAACGGCAGTATTGAGGTACAGAGCGATTTAGGGAGCGGAACGGCCTTTATTGTCAATTTCCTGATTTCGTGAAAATAGCAATTCCTACAAAATTGTAGGGTGAAATTCATCTGACAGTAGGGTGCATGTGGTATTGTTTTAAAAACAATACGAAAAAGAGGTGCATAAAACGATGAACTTATTGGAAGTAAAATCTATCTGCAAAACTTACGACAGCGGGGAAACAGCCGTGCAGGCATTAAAAAACGTCAGTTTTTCCGTGCCGAAGGGCGAATTTGTGGCAGTAATCGGCGAGTCCGGTTCCGGCAAGAGTACGCTCCTGAATATGCTGGGGGCACTCGATACGCCGACAGAGGGCAAGGTGCTGATTGACGGAAACGACACGTTTTCCATGAAAGAACGTGAACTGACAGTATTTCGGCGAAGAAATATCGGTTTCATTTTTCAGGCGTTCCATCTGATACCGGAGCTGACAGTGGAACAGAACATCATTTTTCCGATGCTTTTAGATTATCAGAAACCGGATAAGAAGTATCTGGAGGAGCTTCTGGGGGTACTGAATTTAAAGGAACGCCGTAAACATCTGCCAAGTCAGCTGTCAGGGGGGCAGCAGCAGAGAGTGGCAATCGGAAGGGCGCTGTTTACGCGTCCGTCACTCGTTCTGGCGGATGAGCCGACAGGAAATCTTGATTCCCAGAACAGCAGCGAAGTCATTTCTCTGCTGAAGCAGACGTCAAAGAAATATGAACAGACCATCATCATGATTACGCATAACCGTGGAATTGCCCAGAACGCGGACAGGGTTTTGCAGGTATCGGACGGCGTGCTGACGGATTTGGGGAGGTGCGGCGAATGAAGAGTTATCTTGGTCTTGTTTCCATTTCGGCAAAACTGCACAGGCGCAGGAACCGTATGACGCTGTTTTGCATTATTATCGCCGTATTTCTGGTAACAGGCGTTTTTTCCATGGCGGACGCGGGTGTGCAAGTGGAAAAGCAGAATACGATTATCAATCATGGAAACTGGCATATTTCGGTGAGCGGGTTATCGGAGGAGGCGGCGCAGACGATTGCCGGACGTTCGGACGTTGCCGCCGTGTCGTGGTATGAAACGGCAAATTTTGAGATGCATAAAAGCGCGATGGGAACGGTTGGGGAACTGTTTTTAATTGACGGCAGAAAGACGGCGCTGTGCGGCGTCTCGCCGGCATTTGTTTCGGATATTATGTACTATTTTAATAGGGGCGCAAAGCTTGACGGTGACAATGAGATCATTCTGACCGAAAACGCGAAAGAACTTCTCGGTGTGAATATTGGGGACAGCGTTACGTTAAATACGCCGTCAGGAAGCCGGGAGTTTATCATATCGGGCTTTCGCTTAAATGACAGTAAATGGGCAGACTCAAACGGAGGGGAGGACAGCGCCCTTTTGGTCGGGGAGGAGGACATTGGAGCCTTTATCAATATCAAAACATTTCGAGCCGTCTGCGGGAGTGGACGTCCGGTTTTATATATCCGGTTTAAAGCGCATACCAACATAAAAAGAGCGCTTGCGGAAATAAAAAGTTCGTGCGGTATTGCGGATGAAGGGGTACATCAGAATAAAATGCTGCTGATGACGCTGGGATATAGCGACAGTGCTTATGGAATGGCGATATATGGGATTGCGGCGTTTTTATTCATATTGATATTAATGGCGGGCGTATTTATGATATCGGGCAGCTTAAACAGCAGCGTTGTACAGCGCTCACAGTTTTTTGGCATGATGCGCTGTATCGGCGCGGGCAGGGAACAGATTATCCGTTTTGTGAGGCTGGAAGCGTTAAACTGGTGTAAAACCGCGATTCCGGCAGGCGTTATGCTGGGAACGGTTTTCACGTGGGCGCTGTGCGCAGCTTTGAAGTATTGTATCGGGGGAGAATTTGCAGTGATACCTGTTTTCCGTCTGAGCATAATCGGCATTGTCAGCGGCGTGGTTGTTGGACTTTTGACGGTGCTTCTGGCGGCGCGTTCTCCGGCAAAGAGAGCGTCAAGGGTGTCTCCGGCAGCAGCCGTTCTGGGGAATACAGAGAAAGAAAATCATATGCGCCGCGCGGCAAACACCGGATTATTTAAAATCGAGACGGTGCTTGGCATCAATCATGCCGTGTCGGAACGCAAAAACCTTATACTGATGACCTGTTCGTTTGGACTGAGTATTATCATGTTTTTGTGTTTTTCCGTTCTGGTTGAGTTTTTCGGCTATATGCTACCGGAGAAATCATACGCGGCTGACGTTTCGATTGTTGGAGAAAATTATTCCAATGTGATAGACGCTTCCCTGCTCAACATGATTTGCGGCATGGACGGTGTAAAGGAGGTATTCGGGCGCAGCACAGAAAAAGAGATTGCGGCGTTATTTAGCAGACCGGCAGAGCAGAACACGCTAAATTTGATTTCGTATGACGATTTACAGCTTGACTGGCTGGTGGAGGATGATGACCTGCGAAAAGGCAGCGACGTATCAAAGGTGCATGCGGACAGCAGTTATGTGCTGACGATTTATGATAAGAGCAATCCTCTGCAAATCGGCGACAAGGTGTGGATTTGCGGCGAGGAGCTTGAGATTGCGGGGATTTTGAAAATGAGTCCGTTTAGCAATGACGGTACGACGGACGGTCAGATTGATTTGATTTGTTCTATGGAAACATTTGAGCGTCTGACGGGAGAATCACGCTATGCGATTATTGATATCCAAATGGAGAAAGATGCGGACGATACGCAGGTGGAAAAACTCTCTGCGCTGGCAAAAGAAACGGGGCAT
Organism: uncultured Lachnospiraceae bacterium; assembly: GCA_910584325.1. Lineage (GTDB taxonomy): Bacteria > Bacillota > Clostridia > Lachnospirales > Lachnospiraceae > MGBC120314. Next base: position 7,695 of record CAJTZH010000056.1, read on the forward strand.
GCGTTTAGGGACAGGCGCGGCGAAGCGGACAGAAGTTTCTTTTATGTGTTTGCGCTGATACTCTACGGATTTTTGTTTATTATTGCCCTGATTTCCGTATTCAATATTATCAACAGTATTTCCATGAGCGTATCCGCGCGGACAAAACAGTACGGCGCCATGCGTGCCGTCGGCATGGACGGGCGGCAGATCACAAAAATGATTCTGACGGAAAGCTATACGTACGCGTTTTGCGGATGTATTTTCGGATGCGCGCTTGGTCTTTTGGCAAGCAAAATCATGTATGAAAAACTGATTACGGCGCATTTCGGAGCGGCGTTCGGGTGGGAGATTCCCGTGGCAGAGCTTTTGGTGATTCTTTTGATGGTCATGGTATCGGCAGCGTCGGCGGTTTACGCCCCGTCAAAACGGATTCGCAAGATGGCGGTGACTGAGACAATCAATGAATTATAATCCGTGAAAAAACTGCCGCGTTTACGGTGAACGATTCGTAAACGCGGCAGTCCGTATATTATTCTTTATCAAAAAACGCGACGGCGATTGCGTTCGGACCGACGTGGGTGCCGATAGTAGCGCCGATAGAACAAATCGGCAGGGTGTCTGTGTATTCCGCCCAGAGCGCTTTGCTGTCCTCGATATATTTTTGCAGCAGGGCATCGCTTAAACCGGTATATCCGAGACAAAACGGTCTGTCAAAATCAACGCCGTTGATTTTTTCGATTTCCTTGATTAAAAAGTTATTGCCGTTTTTGGAGCCTCTGGCTTTTCCGAGAAGCGCGACTTCGCCGTCGGTCACGGTAACGACGGGCTTTATGGAAAGCGCGCCGCCCACAAACGCGACGGTTTTGGAAATTCTTCCGCCTTTTTTTAAGTATTCCAGCGTGTCTAAAAGCGCCAGAATATGAATGTGTTTTCTGGCGTCGTTTAACGTCTGTACAAGTTCTTTGACCGGCATACCGTTTTCCGCCAGTTCCAGCGCGTAATTGACCAGTATCTGCTCGCCGATAGCAGCGTTTTGGCTGTCAACGACAAAAACATTTCCCTCAAACTGCGCCGCTGCGAGGACGGCGCTTTGATATGTACCGGAGAGTCTGCCGGATATCGTGATAACAATTACTTTTTCACCGTCACAGACGGCTTTATCAAATGCTTCCTCGAAAACGGCAGGGGAAATGAGGCTTGTAACGGGCAGGGTATCGCTTTCTACCAGTTTTTCATAAAATTCATGGTGGCTGATAGTCACGCCGTCAAGATATTCTTCGTCTCCAAAGTTAATGCGCATCGGCAGAACGGTCAGCAGTGGGTTTGTCGCGCCGGTAATATCCGATGCGGAATCCGTAATAATTCTAATCTTTTCCATATTTAATTCCTTTCCATGTTTGGTGTTAGAATGGGGAGTGCAAGACAGAGAGTAGTCCTATTCGCAATTCAGGTACGTTGTCATATTTGCGCGGATTACTTCAAGCGCGTCATAAAACGCATTGCGTTGTTTTTCGGAAAGTCCGTTTCCGCAATGGGACAGAGCTGTTTCAATCCGTTCGTTCATGAGCGACGTGAGGTTTTGTCCCTGCGCCGTCAGAAAATATGGCGTGCGGTAAGAACGTTTATTTTCGGTAAGCGTGCAGTATACGAATCCTTTTTCAACCAGTTGGCTCAAGCTTCGGGAAACGGCTGCTTTGTCTTCCCGGCACAATGCCGTAAGCTGCGTTACAGTCAGTCCCTCGTTGTTTCTTCCCAGATAATACAGGCACATTGCGTGACTTGCCCGTAATCCGAACCGTTTCATTTCGGTGTCTTTTATTTTTTGCAGACAGCGGTTTAAATCAATAATGCCGGCTGCAAATGTTTCAAATCGATTTTTCATGCCGGTTCTCCTTGAATGAAAAGTATCAATGTTGAATAATCAACAAGTTGGTTATAACATATAGATGTTGAAAAGTCAACATCTGTGTGTTAATAATTTTTTGTATAAAAAATTTTTATTCGAAGTATATAAAAGCCTGCTTTGAGGAAAATTGATACTATACAAGAAGGAGGCGCTAAAAATGTTAAAATTTTCCGGTAAATCGGTATATAAAGGGATTGTTCTCGGACCGGCGGCGGTGTTAAAGAAAACAGACCAGCAGGTAAGAAGAGTAAAAATTACAGATGTGGATGAAGAACTGCACCGTCTTTTGCTGGCGTGTGAAAAGTCAAAAGAGCAGCTTCGAAAGCTTTATGAAAAGGCGGTAAAAGAAGTGGGAGAGACAAGCGCGGCAATTTTTGAAGTACATGAAATGATGCTGGAAGATGAAGATTATCTGGATGCCATCCATAGCATGATACGCACGGAACTGGTGAACGCGGAGTATGCTGCCGCCGTCACCAGAGATAATTTTTCGGAGATGTTTGCCAGCATGAACGACGATTATATGAAGGCAAGGGCGGCGGATGTCAGAGACGTTTCCAACCGCCTGATTCAAAATCTGAAAGGGGAAGAGGAGCTGGATTTTTCGGAACTGGCGCCGTCTGTTATCGTGGCGGAGGATTTGACGCCGAGCGAGACGGTGCAGATGGATAAAGAGAAGATTCTCGCGTTTGTGACGGTACATGGTTCCACAAATTCACATACGTCCATTCTGGCGCGGATGATGAATATTCCGGCGATTATCGGAGTGCCCGTTGATTTGGAATCGATTCATTCGGGTATGCAGGTTGTCGTGGACGGGTTTAGCGGGGAAGTCATTTTTGAGCCTGACGGCACGGTTTGCAATGACGCGCGTAAGCGGATGCAGGAAGAGCAGGAAAAACTGACGCTTTTGCAGACGCTGAAAGGGAAAGAAAATGTAACGTTGGACGGAAGGACAATCAATATTTACGCGAATATCGGCAGCGTCAGCGACGTGGGATATGTTCTGGAAAATGACGCCGGCGGAATCGGCCTGTTCCGCAGCGAGTTTCTGTATCTTGGAAGAAATGATTACCCGACGGAAGAAGAACAGTTTCAGGCATATAAGCAGGTCGTACAGACGATGGCGGGCAGAAAGGTCATTATTCGTACGTTAGATATCGGTGCGGATAAACAGGTAGATTATTTTCATCTCGGGAAAGAAGAGAATCCGGCAATGGGATACCGTGCCATCCGTATCTGCCTCAAAGAACAGGCTGTTTTCAGAACGCAGCTGCGCGCGCTTCTTCGGGCGTCCGTGTTTGGCAACCTTTCCATTATGTATCCGATGATAACGTCGGTGGAGGAAGTTGAGGCAATATTTGAAATAGTGGAGGAAGTCAAGGCGGAGCTTGAGAAGGACGGAATTACCTGCAAGATGCCCGAACAGGGGATTATGGTGGAAACACCCGCGGCGGTTATGGTCAGCGACGAGCTGGCGAAGCTGGTGGATTTTTTCAGCATCGGAACAAACGACCTCACACAGTATACGCTGGCAATCGACAGGCAGAATGAACGGCTGGACGAGTTTTATAATCCGCATCATCCGGCAATTATCAGGATGATTCAGATGGTGGTGGATAACGCGCACAAAGAAGGAAAATGGGCGGGTATCTGCGGTGAATTGGGAGCTGACGCCGAACTGACGAAGAACTTTGTCCGCATGGGAGTAGACGAATTGTCGGTTGCGCCATCCATGATATTGAAACTGAGAAAAACAATACGGGAAATGAAAATTTCTCCTTGACTGTACGGTAACAGTACGGTTTATAATGTGAATAGAATATGGAGAACTTATCGGTGAATTGGAAAGACAAAGGAGAGATGGTGCTGGTGGAAGACTATAAGGATAAAGGACTGAATCTGTTGAAAAAAGGGCAGAAGGGACTTGCTCATGCTGTATTCAGCCGTTTTGGACTGATTTTGCTGATGCTTGTCGCGCAGGTATTGATTCTGTTTAGTATCTTTCAGTGGTTTGAGGAGTTTTTACCGCATATTTTTGGCGGAACGCTGTTGTTTACCGCTGTTATGGTAGTTTATCTTCTGAACAGTAAAAATGACCCGACGATTAAAATTACCTGGCTGATTGTGATTATGCTTCTGCCGGTATTCGGCGTGCTGTTGTATTCCTATACGCAGAGCGACCTTGGACACAGGGTTTTGAAGGAGTGGGTCCGCAAAACGATTACTGATACAAAGGACTGCATCCCCCAGCAGGAAGAGACAATGAAGCGGTTTACGGCGGAAAACCCGGGCGCGGCGTCGCTGGCGCGCTATATGGCAAGGAGCGGGTGTCATCCGGTCTATGAAAATACAGCAGTCACATATTTTCCGCTCGGGGAGGACAAGTTTCGTGAAATGTTAATACAGCTTGAAGCGGCGAAGCAGTTTATTTTTATGGAATATTTTATCGTCGACGAAGGACTGATGTGGGGAAAGATACTGGAAATTCTGGCGAAAAAAGCGGCAGAAGGCGTGGACGTGCGCTTTATGTATGACGGAAGCTGCGAATTTGCGCTGCTGCCGCGCGATTACCCGAAGCGTTTAAAGAAATTAGGTATCAAGTGTAAGGTGTTCGCGCCGGTATCGCCGTTTGTCTCGACGCACTATAATTACCGTGACCACAGAAAAATTCTGGTCATCGACGGTCATACGGCGTTTAACGGCGGCGTCAATCTCGCGGACGAGTATATCAACGAGAAGAAGCGGTTCGGACACTGGAAAGATACCGCCGTTATGCTGAAAGGCGAGGCGGTGCAGAGCTTTACGCTGATGTTTTTACAGATGTGGGGAATTGATGCAAAAGAGAACGAACCGGCGCGTTTCCTTGGCACGCCGTCACAGCCTCTCCACACGGCGGGCGGCTATGTGATTCCGTATGGGGATTGTCCGCTTGATTCCGACAAGCTGGGTGAACGCGTCTATATGGATATTTTAAACCGCGCGCAGGAGTACGTACATATTATGACGCCGTACCTGATTCTGGACGGGGAACTGGAAACTGCGTTAAAGTTTGCCGCGGAGCGCGGCGTGGAGGTCGCGTTGATATTGCCCGGAATCCCCGACAAGGCGGTTCCGTATGCGCTTGCGAAAACACATTACGCGTCGCTGCTGGAATCAGGTGTAAAAATATACGAATATACGCCGGGATTTGTTCATGCGAAGGTGTTTGTCAGCGATACGCGGGAAGCGGTCGTCGGAACGATTAATCTTGATTACCGGAGCCTTTACCATCATTTCGAGTGCGCGACGTATATGTATGGCACAGACTGTATTTCTGAAATTGAGGCGGATTTTGCGTCTGCGCGGGCGAAATGCCGCGAGGTTACGATGGAGACCGTCCGCCGTGAGAAATGGAATGTGAAATTAACGGGACGCCTCGTAAAAGCGATTGCTCCGTTAATGTAGTATTTATGCGGGCGCGGTGACAATGCGCCCGCGCGTATATTATCCGAGAATGGGAATTTCAATCTGGATGATATAATCGTCAATATGCATGGCGACTGATTCGTTGATTCCTTTTTCATAAGAACAGCCGCATAGCGTTAATCCATGTCTCTTAGTGTATTCAAGGATTTCTTGATACCGCAGGGGGAGGCTTGACAGATTTCCCTTATGAAACGCTCTTAAATACCTTCCTTTGGGTTGTATATGCAGCCCGTTTTTTTGATTGTCGGGAAATTGATTTGCAAGTTCTCTGTTTTGTACGAGAAACGGGATTTCGATAAATAAGCCCGTATAATTTTCAAAATCACCGTTTTGCAGGCTCGTTACAGGAATCATAGAGCCGTAAGAGGCGTCGTGCAGGCGTCCCAGCCGGTACTTTGCCGTTTCCGCCGTAATCAGCTCTACTTCTTTTTCAAATGTAGTATCTTTATCAATGTCTACCGTTACCAGACATTGTTCTTCTTTCTCGATAACGTTGATTTCCGACAAATCCATTGTCAGCAGCGTAACCATGTTCTGATGATGGCTGCATACTGTTTTTCTGACTGCCTGCAGATGCATAATGTTATTATCGAGCTGCGCTATTTTTTCCTCCAGAAGCGTCTTTAGATTTTTCGCGGAGCGGTTTTCCATAAATGCCCGTATGTCGCTCACTGATACGTCAAGCTCCCGCAGCAAAAGAATCGTTTCCAGTATCGGACTTTGACGGTATGTGTAACAGCGGTATCCGTTATCGGGATTGATGATGGCAGGTTGAAACAGCCCGGTCTCGTCATACCACATCAAAGTCTTCTTATTAATGCCGTGTAACGCGGCAAATTGCCCAATCGTAAGCAGTTTTTCATTTTCGTCCATAATTCATTCTCCTGAAATATTAAAAGAAATCCATTTTTTAATTTTTTTCTTGACCATACAGTTACTGTACGGTTTATGATACGTGAAACGGATAAAAAAATCAAGACAAAAGGAGAATTATTTTATGGAAACTGAAAATGCGTATCAAAAACCTGTAACATTAAAAAATATTTTAAAGTTCGCTGTTCCGACGATTGCAATGAGCGTATTCATGTCGTTTTATACGATGGTTGACGGTTTGTTTGTATCGAATCTGATTAGTACGGACGCGCTGTCGGCAATTAATCTGACGGCGCCCGTCATTCAGCTTGTGACCGCAATTTCCACGATGCTTGCAACAGGAGGAAGCGCGGTCATCATGAAGAAAATGGGCGAGAAAAGAAGCGAGGAAGCGAAGGAAGATTTTACGGTTTTGATTCTTGTGAATGTACTGGTCGGTTTGCTGATGTGCGTAATCGGATATTCGGTAATGGAGCGTATTTTTGGCGCAATGAATCTGTCTTCGGAAGTGGAGGGCTATTGTGTAGAGTATCTGAGCCGCTATCTGCTTTTTACGGTTCCGATTCTGCTGATGAATAATTTTACGCTCTATATGATTGCAAGCGGTAAATCGACGCTTTCCCTGATTTGTTCCGTAGCGGGCGGCGTATTGAACATGGCGCTTGACTACGTGTTTTTGTCGGTCCTTGATATGGGAATTGCAGGCGCGGCAGTCGCGACCGGTCTGGGATATTCCGTGACGGCGGTTGTTGGACTGTTTGTGTTTACCAGTAAAAAGAATCTTCTGTATTTTAAAAAGCCTGTGCTGCGGTTTGACGTTTTGTTCCACGCGGCTTCAAACGGCTGTTCCGAGATGGCGACCGCGCTTGTGACGGGTATTATTACGATGATGTTTAACTGGACGATGCTTTCGTATGTCGGAGAGGACGGCGTAGCTGCCGTTACGATTATCATGTATGTGCTGATGTTCGCAAGTTCCCTCTATACGGGGTATTCCTACGGAGTTGCGCCGATGATAAGCTATTACCACGGAGAGAAAAACGAGCAAAAACTGAAAAAACTGACAGCAGTAAGCTTTAGGGTTATTGCAGTAATATCCGTTTTGACGGCGGCAGGCTCGCTTTTTTTGACAAAACCGCTTGTATCCGTGTTTGCGCGTCCTGACAATCCGGTGTATGACCTTGCGGTAACGGGAAACAGGATTTGTACGATTGCTCTTTTATTTATCGGGTTTAATATTTATGCCAGCGGAATGTTTACGGCGTTATCGAACGGTATTGTGTCGGCTGTGCTCGCGTTTTCACGTTCGTTTGTTTTTATGCTGGTGACGATGCTTGTGCTTCCGACGCTCCTTGGCGTAAACGGTATCTGGCTGGCAACGCCTGTGGCGGAACTGATGGCGCTTATTTTATCCACGGGCGTGTTTTTGAAATATAAGGCGCGATATGGGTATTGAGCGGCTGTTTGGAAAACCGGTTTCGAAATATCGTTGATATGAACCGGATTATGGGGTATAGTACTTTTAATAAGGACTGCATCAAAATGGAGTGTGATAAGAAAATGACGGATATTTACTATGTGGAAGATGACGAAGCGATTGCGCTGACAGTGAAGGAATTTCTGGAAAAACGCGGGTTTTACGTGTCTGTTTATCCGACGATTGCCGAAGCAAAACGCGCGCTTTTAGAGCGTTGTCCGGCGCTGGCGCTTGTGGACTGGAATCTGCCGGACGGAGACGGGAAATTACTCTGCCGCTGGATTCGTTCCAACAGAAAAGAACTGCCTGTGATATTTCTTACGGTCCGCGGTGATTCGCGGGATATTGTCGCGGGATTTGAAAACGGCGCGGATGATTATGTGGTCAAACCATTTGAGCTTGACGTGCTGCTTTCCCGCATTCACGCGCTGCAAAAACGGTGCGGGAATGTGTCGGAACAGTATTTATCGTGCGGAAATATTACGCTTGACAGGAAACGGACAACCGTGATATGCAGCGGGGAAGAACTTGACCTCACCCATTCCGAGTACCGGCTTTTGCTATATTTGCTGGAAAACAAAGGGAGAACGGTCACAAGGGAAAAGCTGCTGGAAGCGCTCTGGGACAGTAACGGAAACTTTGTAAACGATAACACACTCACCGTTACGATGAAACGCCTGCGTGAAAAACTGCGCCGTCCGGCATGTCTGAAGACAGTCAGAAGTATCGGTTACCGCATGGAGGATTGACAATGAACAAAAAACGTATGATAACGGGCGCGGCGGTTACGCTGGCGCTCTGTCTTTTTTCGGCTTCCATAACCGCGCTTCTGGTGACGCGGTATGACGGCAAAAGAGTTTACCGCATGATGGAAACGGTCTATCAGGATATTATCGAAAATCAGCCGGAAGCGGAACAGGCAGTTTTGCAGGCATTAAAAGAATGCAGGAATGAGCGGAAAACGCCGGGAGGGGAAAGTATTCTCCGTGCCTATGGTTATCGGGAAGCGGATTTTTTAAATCCGTCGAGAACGGCTGTGGCGGCGTTTGCGGCTGTGGGGGTTCTTATAGGCGGAGTGGTGTTTTCCTTGGTGCTTTTGTTTTGGCAGGACAGGAAAATGAAACGAATCAGGGGGCTGACGGAGTATCTGGAACAGGTAAATATAGGAGACGCCCGCTGTTTTTTGCAAAAGGAAGAGGACGAATTTTCCAAATTACAGGACGAACTCTATAAGACGGTGACAGAACTCTATCAGACAAGGGAGAAGGCGCTTTTGGCGAAGAATCGTTTTGCCGAAAATCTTTATAATATCGCGCATCAGATGAAAACGCCGCTTACAGCAATTTCACTGTCCGTACAGACGGTGGGTAACAGACCGCAGGAGGAGTTTGCAGAACAGATACGGCGGCAGGTTTTACGCCTTACGTGTTTGGAGGAGGCGCTGCTGTTATTGTCCCGTATTGACGCGGGAACGCTTTTGCTTGAACGAAGGGAAACGGATGTGTTCACGCTTTTGTCGCTTGCCGCCGATAATTTGCAGGAACTTAGTCAGGAGGCGGATGTTTTCATTGACGTGCCGGAAGCGGGCGCGGTGACAGTCTGCGTCGATTTGGAGTGGACGATGGAAGCCGTGATGAATCTGATGAAAAATTGTATGGAGCATACCAAAAGGGGCGGAACGGTTTTTGTTTCGTATGAACAAAATCATCTATATACGCAGGTTCGAATATGGGATGAGGGAGCGGGATTTGCAAAAGAAGACCTGCCGCACCTTTTTGAGCGTTTTTACCGTGGACAGAATGAAAAGGGCGGCGGCATCGGTATCGGTCTGGCGATTTCCAAAGAACTGATTGAAAGCCAGAACGGTACGGTTACGGCAAAAAATCTGCCGGACGGGGGAGCCTGTTTTGAAATCAGGTTTTACTGTCACTGAGCTGTCACTTTGCGTTGCTATAATGGGATTACAACAATACATCATTTCATGATAGGAGGAGAAAAACGTGGAAATTTTGAGATGTGATGGAGTAAGCAAATTTTATGGCGGCAAGGAGAATCAGACGACAGCCCTTTCCGGGATTTGCCTGTCTGTGGAGAAGGGAGAATTTGTCGCGGTTATCGGAGCTTCCGGCTCGGGAAAATCGACATTGCTGCATATTCTTGGCAGCGTGGACAAGCCGTCATGCGGCAGCGTTTTTGTGGACGGGGTGGATATTTCGTCTTTCAGCGCGAAACAGGCGGCAATTTTTCGGCGCAGGAAAGTAGGAATTGTTTATCAGTTCTATAATCTGATACCGACGCTGACGGTCAGAAAAAACATTTTGATGCCGCTTCTTCTGGATAAGAAAAAAGTCAATCAGGAATATTTTGAGCAGATTGTAACGTCTCTTGGAATTGCCGATAAACTGGAGGCGCTGCCGAGTCAATTGTCGGGCGGACAGCAGCAAAGAACCGCTATCGCGCGTTCGCTTATCTACCGTCCGGCGCTTCTTCTGGCGGACGAGCCGACGGGTAGTGTAAAGTTAGTACAACACTACCCGAAAGAAATACCCGTGATATTATTTTCACTGTCAATGCGTATTTCAGAGATAACAGACCGCCACAGTGTACGCTTTTCTTCACGGGTCAGCGATTTATAAATATTCTTGAAATCAGATTGCAGCAG
>CAJTZH010000057.1 GCA_910584325.1 uncultured Lachnospiraceae bacterium
CCCAAACAAAGGATAGAGTCCTTTTTATATACACAAACAAAATAATCAAAGGAGTCAACCAGAGCTGCCCTTCTCCTGTACCGGTTCTGCCGGCAGCCCCTTTGTGGACTTGTCATGTAGAATTGTTTTGTAGTACAAGTTACTTTGACTGAGTCAGTTTTTGAAATTTATGGAAAGTATGCTTAACATTTCTTTTGTTAATGCTATAATGATTAATGGAAAGCAAACTTTCCGTCAGAAAGGAGGTTTATATGAAGAATCGACTGGAAGAATTGCGAAAGCAACGGGGCGTTAAACAGGAAGATTTAGCCCGGACATTAGAAGTGTCGCGGCAAACAATCGGCTCTTTAGAAAATGGGCGATATAATCCGTCCATTCAGTTAGCATTTAAAATTGCCCGATATTTTGAAACGAGCATTGAAGAAATTTTTATTTACGAGGAGGAAGGAATATGAATAAAAGATTGATGACTTTTTTCACAGTTTTAGGAGTAATTATTTTACTGGGCGGATTGCTGACATATGGTTTGGGGATACATGAGATGGTTCCCGTACCAAGACCTGATTTGATTGTGGTAGGAACTTCTCTTATAGGAATTTTATTTATTATATGGGGAGTTTGCGACTTATTTGCTAAAAAAACCAAGGAAATGGAAATTGAAGAAAACGATGAGAGAAATGTAGCGCTTAGTAACGCTGCTATGGCAAGTGGTTTTAAAGTGATGAATGTTACCATTGCGATTTCTATATTCGCTTTGATATTTACAGGTTACATGACTGTGGTTCCATGCTTCACCATTATTGGGGCATATGCGGTTGGTCAAATCGTCTTCATTGTACGGCTTTGGTTTTTAAACAAAACCATGTAAATAATTATGCTGTCATCGAAAAAGGAGGGCTGTACCGGCATAATTACAGTAACTAAATAACACAGACAGTAAAGCAGTGAATTTGTTTTTTATATTATAGAAAACAATCCGCTGCTTTTTCTGTTTTCAGACCGAGGAAAAAACATGAATTGCAAAGCGTACCCTAAAGGGCGCAAACTGTTCCGGAGTAAAGAAATTTGCCTTTATCATGTGGTACAAGATAAGCAAATAAAACCTTTTTTCGTTGTCAATTATATATCATAGACTGCTATACGGAAAACAGATGACCTACACAGGCAATCTGTACTTTGGTGAGAAGACTGCTTCCTTTACCGAGGCAAAAGAGCCGATAGATATTATTATCGGGATTCCTGAAAAGTTACAGGAAAAAGGCAGGACATATGTAATCATACGTGCGCATGACGGCGTACCTGCATTTATGAATGATATGGATGATGAGCCAGGCACTATCACAGTCAGCACCGATCTGTTTTTGTAATCCTGTATAAGAGGAAAGAACAGGAGTAGGAACAGAGAACGAACCATTTATGAGTTATTCTTTGCCAAAACGGGCAAGCCCCGCTTTGGCAAAGTAATAATAGAACAAAAACTATTTTATCTTTGGTAACATAAATTTTACCGTAAATCCCCCGTAAGAATTATTAGTAATAACGGTTTCTCCGCCGTGAACAGATACGATTTGCTTAACAATAAGCAATCCCAGACCGTGCTGCTGCCCGGTTGTGTTCTCGTCGCAAAGCATATAATGAGGTGTTTTGTTGAGTTTTTCTATCAACTCATCTGATGCGCCGATACCGTCATCGGAAACGATAGCGGTACAATAATTATCATCTGCCGTAACTTCAATATAGATTTTACAGCCCTGTTCGTTATGGTTGATACTGTTTTGAATGAGATTGCTGACAGCCCGTTTTAATAAGTCTTTATCGACGTTTACAGGACATACGGTTAAAGCTTCATCTGTCAGCCATTTAATCGGATATTTGTCCTCGATATCCATATTGATAAAATCGACAACAATCTGGCGGACAACAGCAAGCAGATTTTGCTTTGCAGTGTTTATCGGCTGCATATTATACTCTAACTTAGAGGCGAGATTGAGGTCATTAATTAAATTCTGCATACGCTTACTTTGTTTTACAATCACTTCTGCCTTCCGGCGTTCTTCGCCAGTCAGATTTTCATCATCTTTTAGCTGCCCGGCATAGCCCATAATCATAGACAGAGGGGTTCTAATGTCGTGCGAAACTCCTGCAATCCAGTTTGCTCTGGCAGTTTCCTTTTTCTTTAACTGTTGCCGCTGCTCCTGCAATATATCAGAAGTCCGATTGATATTGGCAGAAATATCAGAAAGCAGACCTTTTTCCGGAATGTGGACAGGCTCTCCAACGGATAAATTCTGTATGCCTTTTGTAATCGGTTTTACAGGTTTTAAAAATTTCATATTTGCTATCACATAAATTAGTAGTATAACACTAATATTGACAGTTAAAACAAGAAAAATAATTTGTGGTAAGTGAGCAAAAAAGTTATAGTTCCAACTTGCCCTTGTATGTTTCCAGAAGCTGTCTTTAGGATAACCGAGAACGACAATGCCATTTTCTGTGCTGCCCGTATAAGTAGGATACCCATCAAGATACCCGACGGATAAATCAGCGATATCAGACAAGGAATAGCCGGCTGGTATCGTATCAGGAACATTTTCTGTTTTCCACACGATTTGCAGTGTATCATTATCAACAACAAATGCCCATACATTTTGTTCTTTTAGCTGCGTGGAAATCTCTTCCGGCAATGTATATCCGTTTTCGGATGTCTGAAACGCCTTGCCTGTCTGTATTGCTATATTATACGGGGAGTCGGCAACAGATGGCGACTGCCAGACCATAAGGAACGCTAACACAGCGAAATTGGCAAGTACCAGCACTACGAAGCTCAGCAAAAGGATACCTGTAAAGCGCCGTATGAGTTTCGGTAAATTATTCATATCATCTGCCCTCCACAATCAACTTGTATCCTAATCCTTTTACTGTTACCAATGAAACAGGCTGTGAGGGATTTAACTCTATTTTCTCTCGGATACGGCGGATATGAGCCATTAAAGAATTTTCATATCCGAATGGATTATCTCCCCATGCAGCTTCGCATAAAGTATCAATCGTTACAATCCGCCCTGCATTACGGTATAAAACGGATAGTAAATTATGCTCTTTAGCAGTCAATGAGATATGCTCACCGTTTTTGATTATCTCAGCCCGTGAAAAGTCAATCTCGCTTCCACGGAGTTTAGCAAGCGGATTTTCCTCTTTATAGCTTCTTTTTAAAATTGCCATGATGCGGAAGAGCAGTTCCTTTGGCAGAAATGGTTTTACCATATAATCATCTGCCCCAAGACCAAACCCTCTCAATTTATCATCGTCTTCGCCGCAGGCAGTTAAAAATAGTACCGGATATGAACCTTTTCGTTTTTCCATAAAAGAGAAACCGTCGCCGTCCGGAAGCATTACATCAAGGATTAAAAGCTCCGGCTGAAAGCTGTCTGCCAAATCAAGAGCATTTTTTACTGTTTTGGCGGTTGCTATTTGGCAAAACCCCGCTTCTCTTAGAATTGATACAACCATATCCAAAAGTTCCTGCTCATCATCGACAAGCAGTATGCGTTTGTTCAATAAATAATCGTTGTTCATAAGGCATTCTCCTTTGTAATTTGCATTATACCATAAAAAGGTGAAATTAATTAGTCCGGCAAAAAAAGTAAGGTAAATGTAAGGTAGAGAGAAGAGTGTCGCAAGGTTGGTGCAGTACCATAAGAGCAGAAAGGAGATGTTGTTATGAACAACTATATTATTAAAACAGAGCAGTTGACAAAAAAGTATAAATCTTTTGTTGCTGTCAATGATGTTTCACTGCATATTCGAAAAGGAAGCGTCTATGGTTTCTTAGGTCCGAACGGCGCGGGAAAATCTACTACAATGAAAATGCTCTTAGGACTTACCGGCCCGACAAACGGCAGCTTTGAAATTGACGGTAAAACATTTCCGGATGACCGTCTTTCCATCTTGAAGGAAGTTGGTTCTTTTATTGAGTCGCCGTCCTTTTACGCAAATTTAACAGGCAGAGAAAACCTGGATATTATAAGGCGTATTTTGGGATTGCCTAAAAGTGCTGTTGATGATGCATTAGAACTGGTAGGTCTTTCTGAGTCTGGCAGCCGCCTTGCTAAAAAATACTCGTTGGGTATGAAGCAGAGGTTAGGGCTTGCAGGCGCGTTGCTTGGCAGACCCCCTATTTTGATTTTGGATGAGCCGACCAACGGGCTTGACCCGTCCGGCATACATGAAATCCGAAATTTGATTAAATCGCTGCCGAACCTTTATGATTGTACGATTCTTATTTCCTCTCATATGCTGTCTGAAATTGAACTGATGGCAGACGATATAGGAATACTCAATCATGGGCGTCTGCTTTTTGAAGGCAGTCTGGATAATTTACGCCGGAATGCGATGCAGTCCGGATTTGCTGCTGATAATCTGGAAGACATGTTCCTGGCTATGGTAGATAAGGATAATGCATGCAGAAAACAGAGGGCAGTATTATGAGAGCGCTATTGATTGAACTGCGGAAAGAAAAAAGAACGGGCGTTATCCCGTTAATGATTGCGGTTGGAATTCTGGGCGCAGCATACGCACTTATAAACTTTATAGTGCGGAAAAATACGCTGCTTAATTTGCCGTTAGCGCCTATGGATGTCCTTCTTACGCAGGTTTACGGCATGATTATGATATTAAATATGTTTGGCATTATCGTCGCTTCCTGTATCATTTATAATATGGAATCTAAGGGAAGTGCCGTAAAAAAAATGTATATGCTGCCAATGAGTGTTCCTGCCATGTACTTTTGCAAGTTTTTGATTTTGACCGTTATGCTTTTGCTTGCCATAGGCTTGCAGTACTTGGCTCTTGCTAAAATTGGGATAACGGATTTGCCACAGAGAACATTTGAACTTGGAACGCTGTTGTCTTTTGCCGGATATTCGTTTACGACATCAATGCCCGTATTAGCTTTTATGCTTTTCGTATCCTCCCGGTTTGAAAATATGTGGATACCGCTTGGCATTGGAGTGGCAGGTTTTTTAAGTGGAATGGCGTTAGCGACATCAAATATAAAGCAGCTATGCGTCCATCCGTTTGTAGTGATGTTAAAGCCTGCCGTCCAGATGAACGCACAGCCGGATGCAGCTATTGTAATAATAGCATTGGTTGAAACAGCAGTTTTACTTTTTGCAGGATTATGGACAGCAAAAAATCTGCGTTATGAATAGGAGGCGTCGATATGAGTTTTTGGGAATTACTTAAAATTGAATTTATAAAAGTTAAGAGGGGTAAAATCATTCCGCTGATTTTCATTGCCCCGATATTGGTAGTAGGTTCCGGTATTGCAAATCTGCACAGTTATTTTACGCCGGAATACACCAATGCCTGGGCGGCAATGTTTATTCAGAGCGCTTTGGTATATGCTTATTATTTACTCCCGTTTAGTATGATTGTTGTTTGCGTAATGCTTGCGGGACGTGAAACAGGTAATAACGGAATATTAAAAATGCTGGCGTTGCCCGTCGGCCGATATGCGCTTTCCGTTGCGAAATTTTGTGTGCTGCTATTCTATTTGTTCATGGAAATGGTTGTGTTTCTCGGTGTATTTGTTGTTGCGGGATTAATTGCAACGAAAAGTGCAGGGATTATGGAAACACTGCCTATCATGTATTTGCTGAAATGGAGCGGCGGTCTGTTTCTGACGATGTTTCCGAGTGTAGCAGTTATGTGGGCAATTGCAATATTGTTTAGCAAGCCGCTGCTTTCTGTCGGATTGAATCTGCTGTTTGTTATTCCCGGCGTTTTGGCGGCAAATACACCACTCTGGATTGTTTATCCCTATTGTTACAGCGGCTATTTGGTTTCATGTTCTTTGCATGATTTTACCGTAGGAGGCAGCAGTGCGGCTTTTCGCCTGTTTCCGTTTTTGCCGTGCGCGATAATGATTTTTATTTTGGTACTCGTAGTGGCGGTAACACGCTTTGGAAAAAAAGAAATGAGGTAATGCGAGGTGCAATTTATTTTCTTGTGATAGATGATGTTTTCTGATAAACTATTCATACGGGTACTGCCATAACGGTAGGCAACTATCTTTGTTTGCCAAAATCCGGACTAGCCGTCTATCAGCAGTATCTTTATGTAAATATATTTAGTAGATTGATACGGAATTGTCAACTGGCGTCGGAAGACGAATATGTGTATATTGCAACTGCGGTAAATGGGTTAAAAACGGTTACCAATCATCCGATGGCTGACAATATTTATGAGAAAATAACAGCCATATCAAAGAGTACTAATACAGGAATGATACTGGACTTTTCCATGTTAAGGGAAGGCGATGAGAAATTACTTCAACTGTTGCAGTCTGCAATTAAAAATCAACAGGCAGTTCAATTTACTTATACAAATAATAGCGGAGAAACAAGGAAACACTTTGTAGAACCGATAGCAGTGATTTATAAATGGTATGCCTGGTATTTGCTGTCCTATAATCCGTCAAAGCGGGATTATAGGACATATAAGCTGGTGCGGATGGAATGTGTCTGCAAAACCGAAGATAAATTTTCCAAAGAGCATAAGCCGGCACGGGATATTTTAAATGAGTACGGCAAATCTTATCAGGGAAAAAACATATCTGTGAAAGTAAGACTGCGGTGCCGCGGCAATGCGATACATAGAATAAAAGAATATTTAAACGGACAAGTGGTCGAAACATTGGAAGACGAAACAGCCATTATGGAGATTCACATTGGAGAGAGTGAGCAATGGTGGATTGGTGTTGTTTTGTCACAGGGAAAAGACGTCGAGGTTATTGAACCGGAACATATCAAAGAACGGATTATCCATTGCGCAAAAGATTTTCTTTTTTTATATGGAAAACTATGACATACAGATGTCTTAATTCTTGTGAGATAATGTGTAAGAAGCTGTTTTATGCTTAACGAATTACGATATGGAGGTGTAGAGAATGGCATTTGATTTTAAGAAAGAATACAAAGAATTTTATATGCCGAAGAATAAACCGGAGATTGTTAATGTTCCGGCGGCGAATTATATTGCGGTCAGAGGGAAAGGAAATCCGAACACTCCGGATGGCGCGTACCAGCAGGCAATAGGAGTACTGTATGCGGTTGCATATACAATAAAAATGAGTTATAAAACAGATTATAAGATGAAAGGATTTTTTGAATATGTTGTGCCGCCGTTGGAAGGGTTCTGGTGGCAGGAGGAGCAGCGTCCGGCAGATGATGAGGTGCAAACCGTCAGACGGGAAGCGGTTCAAGGCGTCGATTATGGGAATAAGGACGCATTTCACTGGATTTCTGTGATACGTTTGCCGGACTTTGTCACGAAGAAGGATTTTTTGTGGGCAGTAGAAACAGCAGCCCAAAAGAAAAAGATAGATTGCAGCAAGGCAGAATATTTGACGGTTGACGAAGGACTATGTGTTCAGATTATGCATATAGGACCGTTTGATAATGAACCGGCATCAGTAGCGCTTATGGATGAATTTCTGCAAGAGAACGGATATGAAAATGATATCAATGAAAAGCGGCTGCATCATGAAATTTATTTGTCTGATGCAAGGAAGGCTGCGCCGGAAAAGTGGAAAACGGTTATCAGACATCCGATTAGGAAATTGCGGGATGTTTAGAATGGGCAGGGGGTATCACAGTGGGGGGGAAAACCGCTTGTAGCGTCCGACATTTTCTGATAAAATATTCATATGGGGTACTGCCATAACGGGTAGGCGGTCAGTCCTTCTTCGCAGAGGGACGTTCTGATGATTCTTGAAATCATTGTGTCGATTCTGACAGCATACATAAACCACACAAAAAAGTAACCGCCCCGGCAAAGGAAACGGTTAATTTTATTTTGAGTAATTAAACTTTGGGCTGACCGTCTATCGGCAGTATTCCCTTTTGTTTTTTAATTGTAACAGGTTCCCTCACGAATGTCAAATGCTGTGGAGTGAAAGATATGAAATACTATCTTTAGAAAGCGGGAAATTAGCGTGCCATTAGAACTATGATAAGTGGTACGCTTATTTTTTATACAGCGAATTTGAAGATATTATACAAGAAATCGGTAAGCGTTTCGAGTATAATAGAGAGTACCGGGAGGTGCCGTGATGCAAAAACAAAAACGGACAGTCTGCTATGATGATGCGTTACAGCTTGAAGCATATCATTTTAAGGGAATCGCACAGCCGTTCCCGAATCATTTTCATGATTATTATGTGATTGGCTATATAGAAACAGGAACACGCCGCTTGTCCTGCAAAAATAAAGAATATACGATAGGTCAGGGAAATATTCTTTTGTTTCATCCAAACGATAATCACGGCTGCGTGCAGTGTGACGGAGAAACGCTTGATTATAGAGAGTTAAACATTTCAAAAGAAGCAATGCTGTCATTAGCGGAAGAAATCACAGGTCAAAGGAAATTGCTTTGTTTTTCGGAAAATGTTATTAAAAATGACGAGCTTACGTTCTATTTTTGTTCTTTGCACCGGATGATTATGGACGGCGGGGCTGTGCGGAATATGCTTATACTATCTTCTGGAAAACATCGCGTTAACCTACACGATGGCTTCGAATGTCGGCGTGATTATTTCTGTCGCTCCGTTTTTTACTGCCGTTTTATCGCATGCGTTTCTGAAAACGGAAGAAACACGAAAAGCCGGTTTTTTTGCGGGATTTATTGTCGCTATGACAGGGATATGCCTTATCAGTTTTAGTGGCAGCAAACTGGAACTGAATCCGATTGGGGATATTCTGGCGGTTGCCGCGGCATTCGTATGGGCGGCGTATTCATTGCTTACGCGAAAAATCAGTAGTTTTGGATATCATACGATTCAGACAACAAGGAGAATTTTTACATACGGAATCCTTTTTATGCTCCCGTTTCTTTTTATTTTTGATTTCGACCCGGATGTGTACAAGTTCGTAAAGCCGGGGAATTTTCTAAATCTTATCTACTTAGGACTTGGCGCGTCGGCGCTTTGTTTTGTGACCTGGAATTATGCAGTCAGGGTACTCGGGGCAGTTAAGACGAGCGTGTACATTTACATGGTGCCGGTCATTACCGTTGTTACATCTGTAATTGTGTTAAGAGAGGAAATTACCTGGATCGCCGCAATAGGAATCGGGCTGACTTTAATCGGATTGTTTCTTTCGGAAGGCAGATTGAAAAAGGCGAACCGGAACTGACTGCCTATGCGATAACAACAGCAAGAATCATAAAAAACGAAAACTTTCTTTGTGCTACAATACCTTATCAGAACGGAGGGAGCATCATGCAGGGTCAGACAGTACGCATTGTTTCACAGGCTATCCGCTATATTGAGCGTCATCTGAATGATAAACTGGAATTGGACAGCGTTGCGGCTGCGTTACACTATTCGAAATTTCATCTGCACCGGATTTTTACAAAAACAGTCGGGCTGACTATTCACGAGTATATTCAAAGGCGGCAGCTCACAGAAGCGGCGAAACTTTTAATATTTTCCAATAAACCGGTTATTGAAATTGCGTTTATCAGTGGATATGAGAGCCAGCAGGCATTCACAAGTATTTTTAAGGCGATGTATAAAACCACGCCTCTAAAATTTCGGGAAGCGGAAGAATTTTACCCTTTGCAGCTTGAAATCCATTTAAAAGAGGAAGCAGTTACGATGGATTTTACAAAAGAAGATATTAAGTTTGCAGTATCGGATGATATAGAGGATTGGATGGAATTAGTGAATCTTGCGATTGACGGATACCCGTGCTTTCATAAAGACGAGTATATCCAAAATCTGCGCCGGTATATTGATGATAAAAAGGCGTTGATTTTACGGGATGAAGATATGGTTATCGGTGCGATGGCATTTTCACCCGATACGGGCAGCATCGATTTCTTGGCCGTCCATCCGCAATATCGGCATCTCGAAATTACAAAGCTGTTTCTTGATAAGCTCGTGGATTTGCTGTATGGCAAAGAAATCAGTTTCACAACATACCGTGCAGGCGACAAGGCGGATACGGGTTATCGTGAAGAATATCTGCGCCTTGGTTTTGCAGAAAGAGAACTGCTTGTGGAATATGGGTATCCGACACAGCGTTTTGTGCTCCTTCCCCCAAATAAGGAGGAAGTCAATTATGAACGAAGCACAGAGAAATCCGTTGGCAAGAAACTTTAACACGGTATCCCTTATCAGGTTTGCGGTTCCGAGTATGGTTATGATGTTTTTTATGGGGTTATATACCATCGTAGATACTATTTTTATCGCCCGTTTTGTCAATACAAACGCCCTGTCATCCGTCAATATCGTATGCCCTGTCATTAACATGATTGTCGGATTGGGAACAATGCTGGGGACGGGCGGAAGCGCCATTGTTGCGAAAAAAATGGGAAATCAAAACAGCGGGGAAGCCCGAAGTAATTTTACGTTCATTATTATCACAGGCGTTATTATCGGTCTTGTTATTACTGCTGTCGGACTTTTGTTTCTTGATAAAATCATCCGGGTATTGGGCGCGAGTGAGGTCCTGTTCCCTTATTGCAAAGATTACCTGATGATACAGCTCTTTTTTGTCGTTGCAAACATCATGCAGGTTTTATATCAGAATCTTTTTGTCACGGCGGGAAAACCGGCTTTAGGACTTATCCTTTCTGTTTTGGCGGGCATTGCAAACATTATTTTTGATTATGTATTTATTGTTTTGATGCAGATGGGTATTAAAGGGGCGGCGCTTGGAACAGGCATCGGATATATGATACCAGCGGTTGCCGGAACGGTATTTTTTCTGCGCCAAAAGAGTGAACTGCATTTTGCAAAGCCCAAAATGGCTTTTGCGGTTTTATTAAAGAGCTGTTCGAATGGCGCTTCTGAAATGGTAAGCCAGTTGGCAGCAGCGGTGACTACATTTTTATTTAACCGGACAATGATGAAGCTGCTTGGCGAGGACGGCGTGGCGGCGATTACAGTTATCATATATTCCCAGTTTCTGCTGACCACTCTTTATATCGGCTTTTCTATGGGCGTGGCTCCCATCATCAGTTATCATTTTGGAAGTGAAAATGGAAAGCAGATAAAGAAAGTCGTTCGTATTTGTTTTGCGCTGATAACGGCTGTTTCGGTCATTGTATTTTTGTTTTCATTCTTTGCAGGTGAAATAATTGCGAAGATATTTGTGGGTAATCATGAAAATGTTTATGAGATTACGAAACGGGGATTTACAATTTTTTCCTTTAGCTTTCTGTTCTCGGGATGGAATATATTTTCCTCGGCGCTGTTTACGGCATTGTCAAACGGGAAAGTCTCGGCAGGCATTTCGTTTTTGCGGACATTTGGGTTGATTACGGTTTTTCTTTTTATACTGCCAAAAGTTTTCAATGTCACAGGCATATGGCTGGCGGTTCCGATTGCGGAGCTGTTTACATTTCTGTTGACGATATGCATGATAGTCCGATACCGTAGACACGATAATAGTATTTGCGATTGAATTTAAATACAGGGTGAATTATAATAAATGTGTCATTTCAAAATAAAATAGAAAACGAAGGAGATTATCAGATGAAACGTTATATGAATACAGCATTGCTGTACGCGATTCTCGCTATGGCAGGCGGTGTGTTTTACCGGGAGTTTACCAAATTCAACGGATTTACGCAAAAGACCACCCTTTCTGTGGTACATACACATTATTTCTTGCTGGGCATGGTATTTTTTCTATTACTTCTTTTGCTGGAAAAGAATTTTTCTTTTACCAAAACGACAACAAAACGGGTGTTAATGTTCTACCATATCGGTTTGAATCTGACCGGTGTGATGTTTGTGGTACGAGGCGTGCCGCAGGTGCTGGGAAGTTCTTTGACTTCCGGCATGAATGCGGCAATCTCCGGCGTTGCAGGAATCGGACATATTTTACTGGGAATCAGTCTGGTGCTTGTGTTGGTACAGGTCAGGCAGAGTGTGCCGGCGGCATGGAAATCATCGGGGGATTGCTTTGAAAACAGACAGTAATTAGGGAGGATTATATGGTAAAAAGAGGAATAATACTGTTTTTAGCCTGTCTTGTGGCAGGATGTATGCTGACGGCGTGTGGAATGCCAAAAGAAACGGACACGGATAATCGTGACAATCCAACTTCACAGAAAAATGTGGAAACCGAAAGCAGCACACCGCAGGAAACAGTAGAAAACTGGGGAGAGAAAACCACAGAAAATGAAACTTCGGCTGTAGGTAAAGAAGGAACTGAAAAAACGCTTGTTATCTATTATTCCGCGACAGGCAGCACAGCAAGTGTTGCGAGAATGATTGCAGGCGCAGAAGGTGCGGACATATTTGAACTGGAACCGAAAGAACCTTATAGCAGCGCGGATTTGGACTGGAATGATAAAAACAGCCGGGTAAGCGTGGAACATGACAATCCCGATAACAGAAGAGTGGAGCTCAGTTCGGCTGCAGTTTCCGATTGGAACAGCTACACGACCGTGTATATCGGTTATCCGATTTGGTGGGGAAGCGCGGCATATCCTATGGAAACCTTCGTTTCGATAACCGATTTTACCGGAAAAACCGTCATTCCGTTCTGTACGTCCGCTTCGTCGGGGCTTGGGGACAGCGCAGAACAGCTTTCTAAGAAAGCTGCAACCGGGAACTGGACGGAGGGAAAACGGTTTCCTTCTGATGTGCCGGAAGACGACGTTTTGTCATGGGTGAATGAACTGCATTCGAAGGAGTAATGTGTCAGAGGATTTTAATTCGCCAAATCGTTTTGTACCGTCTAATATATCACGGATAATCAAGACCTTCCAACGGTCGCTGATAAGCATTAAAGTAGTCTCTACCGGACAGGCGGATAAATTGAATGTAGAGGAGGCTGTCGCAAGAGGCATGGACGCCGGAAACTTTGTCACAGCACGCCACATCATTAAAGCATCTTTGCGACATTGTAAGCGGTACAGAAGAAAGTGTAATCAGTTATGCGGATTATGCAGTTGCCATGGTTGATGAAGCATTCAACGGGAACCATATTCAGCAAAGAATTTCGGTTGTGGCAAAATAATTAGGAACATAATAATTGTTGGGAGTTAAAGGAATATGCCCTTGCGGGCGGTAGAGAGGAGAATATTATGACGCAGACAGAACGGCTTCTTTACCTGATAAACAAAAGCGTTTTTACAAATACAGGACGCGTATTTGCAGGAAGAACGTACAAAGAAAGGTATTATATCATTATCGGAAATTTCACCGGTACAACCGAAAATTTATTTATGGCAGGGCGATATCACAAGACTGCGTGTGGACGCTATTGTGAACGCGGCGAAAGCGCGCTGCTTGGCTGTTTTGTTCCCTGCCACGGGTGCATTGATAATGTGATTCATTCTGCCGCGGGCATACAGCTTCGACTGGAATGTTCCCGGATGATGGAAAAACAGCAGTCAGAAGAGCCTGTCGGACCGATTATTTACGGAGAATTTACAAAAAGTGACTGCGGACTGTTAGCGGACTGTTATCGCTCCTGCCTGGAACTTTCCGCAATGCACCGGTTAAAAAGTGTTGCTTTTTGCTGTATTTCTACCGGAGAGTTCCATTTTCCGAACCAAAAAGCCGCGTAAATAGCAGTCGAAACGGTACAAACATATCAAAAGGAAAATCATGATTGTCCGGAGGTGGTTTTTAATGTGTTCAAAGACAGCGACTATGAAATTTACAGACAGTTACTGGGATAACATCGCGGCGGTGAAAACAAACATGAAGGATTGAAAATTTTATATCTGGAATTAGGTGTCGGAGGAAATACGCCGGGTATTATCAAATACCCGTTCTGGCAGATGACGGCAGAAAATCCGAAGGCAGCTTATGTCTGTATCAATTATGGAGAGGCGGTTTGTCCGCGGGAGATTGAAAGACAGTCCATTTGTATTGATGGGGATATAGGGCAGGTTTTAATACATTTGCGTTCCTGATTCATTGATTAAATTGTGTTTTTCTGCTATAATTTAATTTATAAATTTACAAATAGAGAGGGACGCCATGCAAAAGAAAAGTGATTTAAAGAATTTGATCAGTCTGATACTATGGACGATGATGCCGTCTGTTTATTTATTGATTCGGATGAACATTGTTTCTGTCAATCAGGTAGATATGAATATCTTAGGGCAGATGGAATGGTTTGACTTAATTGATGAGATCATTGCGACGGCATTTATTACGCCTTTGTATTATCTATTGAAAGATAAAGAACCGCAAAAGAATGGATTTTCTTTTGTGGTTTCGTTTGGCATATATTTTCTGTTCACCATCGTTCTTTCTATGTATATTGGCAGTATATCGGCGTTTATGAGCGCTGAATATGCCGAGAGATATCTTTTGATGCAATCGGTGTCAATGCTGATTGCGTTTATCGGAACATTTGTTATTTTGTTATTTTTGATATATGAGCGATATGATTTTATTATCATTTTGACAGTGACAAAATTATTGGCGCTGTCTTTCTGTGATTATCTTCTCATCCCTGTTTTTAAAGATTTAGGAGCGGCATATTCGGAAATTGTTGTGAATACACTGATTGCGTTCCTATCGCTGTTTCTGATCTGGAAAAAGAAATACGTTTCATTTGCCGTCTGTAACAAAGCGTTTTTATTGTCGTGGCTTAGAATAGGCTCTTTTTCAGGATTACAGATATTTTTGGATAATTTTATTTATGCGGTCATTGTATGCCGCATGGTTAATGCGGTTTCCGAATCAGGGAATTACGACGCCGTTCTGGGGAGACTTTATACATCATATTATGGCAGTCGGCAATTATAAAAATATTTTAAACATACTCTGCCTTCTTGTTCCGTATTATATGTGTTATATTACTGCTGCGGTGATAGACGCGTGGTTTGTTTCGAAAGGTAAAACAAGTTACTTATTTATCAATTCCGTAATTGTAAATATATTATATTACGGCGTAATGTATGCGTTGTTTCAGGCAGGCATATTTACATTAAATATTAATTTTATCGTTCATCTTTTTGGATTGGGAATGCTGGTTCATATGCTGGTTTCGGCAGCGCTGTATGTAAGAGAGAACCATAAACATGTACTTCCATAACAATTTTGGAACGGCTTTTTTCTTGTGTTTCCGCTAACTATATGATAAATTTAAATGAAAGGCTTTTCCTGATATTAATCATGAGGGGAGCGGAAAGCGAGGAAAGCAGTATGAATCACAAGACAAGAGGACTGAGTATTAAGCTAAAGATAATGATTATCGCGAATATATTGGTGATATGTGCGATAAGTCTGTTAAGCGTCATCTTTTTAAGACGGCTGGAGGACGACATGGTGTATATGGGCGTTGAGCAGGCGCGGATGGCGGCGCGGATGGCGGTTATTCAGGTAAATGGAGACGAAGTAGGGCAGCTTATGGTTGGAGGAGAAGAAACCCAGACATATCAGGAACTTCTCCAGAGTCTGCGAAGTATTAAGAAAGACTGTAATATGAAGTTTATCTATACATTATATACGGACGGGCAGACGGTGTATTATGGTGTTGATACGGACGAGAGCAGCAGGCAGAATAAAATCGGTCAGGCGTATGAGAATTCTTATGCGGAAGTTAGTGAAGTTTTCGAGGGTCAGGAGTATATACAGGAGTACATTGACTCCACACCGGATGGGGAATTGATTTCGGCATTTGTGCCGGTGAGAAATTCCAACGGAGATATAGTTGCCATACTGGGAAGCGACTTTGATGCGTCGGGAATTGTGGGAAAAATGAACGATACGAAAATGAGTATTGTGATACTGGGAGGTATCAGTATTCTTGCTGCAATTGTTATTCTAAATCTGGTCATCGGCGGCGTCACCAAAAGTATCAAAGTGGTAAACGAAAAGCTGTTTGAACTTGTTCACAATGAGGGAGACCTTACGCAGAAACTATCTGTAAAAACAGGTGATGAAATGGAACTGATGGCATCTAATGTGAATGAGCTCCTAGAATACATACACCGTATTATGGTAAATATTTCCGATGATTCCGGTACGCTGAGTACATCGACACAAGTAGTTGTGAATAATCTTACGAGCGCCGGTGAAAATATTATGGATATATCTGCCACCATGCAGGAAATGAGCGCTGCGATGCAGGAGACGACGGCGTCTTTAAATGAGATAAGTGTTTCGGTAGACGATGCTTACAGGCGCATCGATAATATTTCCGGAAAAGCAGATGAAGGAAATATGACAACGGAAAAGATTTCAGATAAGGCACACAGCATCAATAAGAATGCCGGTTCACAGCGTGAAAACGCCCGTTCTTTGGCAAGGGAAATGGCAGAATCGGTGAATGATAAAATAGAAAAGGCGAAATCTGTAGAGGATATCAATATTTTGACGGAAGAAATCATCAGCATAACGGGACAGACAAATCTTCTGGCATTGAACGCTTCAATAGAAGCGGCGCGGGCCGGGGAGGCAGGAAGAGGATTTGCTGTTGTTGCCGATGAAATCGGAAAGCTGGCGTCAGATTCGGCAGCTACCGCCGCAAAAATCAGACAGGTCAGCAGTACGGTGATCGCGTCGGTTGAGGGGCTTGCCGCGGAGGCGGAGAAGATGATTGCCTTCATGGAAAACACAGCGATGGATGGATATAATAAGCTGTTGGAGATGAGTGATGATTACAGAAGTAATGCCGGTGAAATACACGATGTGATGGAGCAGTTCGCGGAAGATTCGGAAAATATGAAACAGACGATAGACCGTATCCGGGAAACCATCATGAACATCAATATCGCCGTAGAGGAAAGCACAAAGGGCATTATCAATGTGACGGAGATGTCGGCAGGGTTATCCGAGAGCGTAAAAGATATCGAACAGAAAGCGGACGTCAACAAACAGATTGTGGGACGGCTGGATATGGAAATTGGAAAATTTAAGCTGTAGATGCGGCATAAGAGATATAGGAACTGAGTTTACGGAGATGGTTTCGTAAACGCGGTTCCTTTTTTATTTGACAGCAAATCGCTTGCAGGTTTTCTATCTTGTTGACATTTATATCGCAGTGATATATAAGGAGGTGACAGATATAGACGCGCATATCAAGAAAGTTTATGTTCCTATGACAGAGACAGGATTTTATATTCTTTTGTGTCTGCAGGAGCCGAATCATGGTTACGGAATCGTTCAGAAGGTTAAGGAACTGACAAACGGCGATTTGATTCTGGCACCGGGGACAATGTACGGAAGCCTGTCGAAAATGGAGAAAGATGGATTAATTCGTTTCGTCAGAGAGGAGGAGAAGAGAAAGATATATACGATTACAGATTTAGGAAAAGAAGTATTGGATATTGAGAGGAAAAGAATCAGGCGTTTATATAAGAATATGGAGGAAATGAAATAATGGAAAATAAAAAGACCATTTTCAAGTTTTTTACAATTTTTCAATACAGGCAGGAAGAAGAGTTCTTAGGCATGATGCATGAGGGGGGGCTGGAGACTGACTTGGATAACATTTCCCGGTTTTTATCATTTTGAAAAATGTGAACCAAAGAAAGTGACATACCGTCTGGATTATAATCAGGAAGGTTTAAAAAACAAAATGCAATATGTTCAAATGTTTTCGGATTGCGGCTGGGGGTATTTGTTTTATTTTGCAAAACGGTCGGTTTATTTTGTTTCGGAACAAAGTGACGGATTTACAATAGAGGCAGAAGAATTAAATAAATCTGTTGTAATGGAATACAATCTCAGGAAGGGGGATGTTATAGCAGTTGACAGCCGCCGGTTTGAAGGAGGCGAATTATTTATTAGTGTGGGAATAGAAAATCAAGAACCTGTTTTTTACGGGAACAGTTATGGCTCCATGGGAGATTTTACCGTTGAAATTCAGGAGGACGGATGTTACCGGATTGAATGTTCGGGGCGAGGGGCAAAG